>NZ_JCBAJA010000006.1:0-207600 GCF_059834885.1 Microbulbifer sp. SE14
GTGAGCCTGGAGTTGCTGTTCGAGATCTTTGTTGTCCATTGTTCTGCTCATGGTATCCTCCGGTGCAGAGTACGGGGGCATGAGCAGTTACACAATTTAATTTACAGTCTCTATGTAACCGCCCCTGCCAGTTGCTTACTGGTAGTCGGCGAGACGGTCGCCGAACTCGATCATGAAGCGGTTCAGAGCTGGCTTCCAGTTACGGATTGACATCGTCCATTTTTTCGAAACGGCCTGCATTGCCAAGTACACCACTTTCATCGCGGAGTCGTCTGTGGGGAACACCTTGCGCTGCTTGGTGGCCTTGCGAATGACGCTGTTCAGGGGCTCAATATCTCCTTCAGGTCCGTCGTAACTGCCTTGTAGTCCTACCAGGAGACGTATTTCAATGAGTTACGCACCATGTGCACGATGCACAGCTGAATCTTGGCCTCAGGATATTCCGCCCCAATGGCTTCCGGGAAGCCTTTCAGACCATCTACACAGGCTATCAGGATATCTTCCAGGCCGCGGTTCTTCAGCTCGGTGAGGACGGATAGCCAGAACTTGGCGCCCTCCGTTTCAGCGAGCCATAGCCTGAGAAGCTCCTTCTGGCCTTCCATGTTGACCCCCAAGGCGACGTATATGGCCTTGTTGATCACCCGTTTGTTCTGACGGATCTTCAGGACAATGCAATCGAGATAGACAATGGGATAGACCCGATCCAGTGGACGGTTCTGCCGCTCTGTAACGGCCTCCAGAACTTGCTCTGTGATCTTGGATACCAGGATTGCAGAGACGTCGGCGCCGTACATCTCTTTGAAGACGTCGACGATGTCGCGGGTGCTCATGCCCTTCGCATACAAGGCCAGAATCTGATCATCCATCTGTGTCAGGCGGGTCTTCCCCTTGCGCACAAACTGGGGTTAAAAGGATCCAGACCGATCGCGAGGAACGCTGATCTCGACTTCTCCATGCTAGCCCTTGAGGCGTTTGGAACTGGTGCCATTCCGGCTGTTGCCGGAGCCACGCCCAGCGGCACCATGCTTGGGGTAGCCAAGATGCTCATCCAGCTCGGCACCCAGGGTAGCTTCCACCGTCATCTTGACGAGCTTCTGAGTGAGAGTATTGAGATCGGCTTCAGATTTAATGCCCTTGGCCAGCTCAGTGACGTGGGCTTTGAGTTGCTGTTCGAGGTCTTTATTGTCCATTGTTCTGCTCATGGTATCCTCCGGTGCAGAGTACGGGGGCATGCGCAGTTACACAATCTATTTTACAGTCTCGCAAAAAACTGGCAGATACAAAAAAAGGAGCCCTTGAAGATCTACAGCGCTTAGCTCTTCGCCCAATTCAGAGCAAACACATGATAGATGCGTATCTCCAGAGGGCTTCATTGCATCCCATGCTTGCAGCAAGGTCTCATTGACTTTCTGCGTGACAGGCGCCTTATTGATAAGAATAAACTGCCTACTGCAAAACCAGGACGTAACATTGTCCTACCTACCTGGTGGCACCCTTTCAGTATCGTCCATATGTTAGGTCAAATTGGCGAGAGCCATAAGTGCGGAACTTGGCAACAAGATTCCAGCTACATACTTCATTACTGGTTTCCCATGAATATTTTCTGGGTCGGAGGTGGTAATCATCCCATAACCCAAGGCATTCTATTAGCTGAAGGAGAAGCAAAAGCTTGCGAGGGATTCAATCTTACCGATCTCTACCAGCATGTCCGGCTTGATGGAGATTACTGGATCGACATTGATTCTGGCGCGTCGCTTGGAGTGTCTGGATATAAAGAGCTGGGCTATGTACTTGAAATTGGCCGACTCCATTACCAGCAAGCATGCCTAAAGTCAAGATGAGATCTTCCTTTTTGACTATTTTTCCAATGAAATTAGTGGCTTAGCCTTAGTATTTTGGAGGCTCTTGGTGTATTCCGATGGATTCCCCAGTTAAGGCCTGCAGCAAGAGCTCAACTAACCACTTTCCCCAATAAAATCAGTGAGTTAACCTCCCCCCCCACTTTGAAGATATTCCACAAATCGTTCCACGTGATGACTTGATCAATTTTACCCAGCCCCTCTTTTTGAGTCATTTATTCACTTGATCTTCGTTGAGCAATAATATCACTCAAGGTCAGGTGGACAAATCCACTATGCCACTACACCACCCGGAAAAACGGAGAAAAATCCCAATTCGCTACTCGAAAAAAGTCGGCCACCACAATCAAGATAGGAAATTAGGACGCATTGCAATACCTATCGACAGAGAAATTCTTTAAAAAACAAACAGTTGTCTTCACTTTGGTGCGGACTTCGAATCTCAAGCCAGACAATACAGACTGAAAATTGGGTGGAAGGATCGCGGCAGATTAGAATTTATGGTTGACGATGTCGCGAAAATCACTAAGATTGATTCCTAAGGATTAGCTGTTTTAGCTGAATTAAAGAATACAAATAAAAACGAGTAAGTCATTTTGAAAGGGATTTTCACAGCAGTAGCTCGTACCGTCGGTTTGCTTTGTGCTTTTCGGGAGCTCTTGCTTTGGCGTGATGCACAGGTTTTAGGCATGGAGATACAGTGCTTAGAGCCTGACCGGAGGATAGGTTATTTAGCACTTCCGTTCCAGGAAAGAAAGCGGTATCGAAAGCACGCTTTACGCATGGAAGTGCAATCGACGGTTAAAGTAATTTATATCTACACGCTGCCCCTTCTTTTCAGCCCTGATTCAAAATTATTTGGCTCTAACCTGTTTCATCAGATTGTTGGTTTAAAGATAAAACTTTTCAGAAAAACAAGCATCAAATCGTCATTGTTTTCCCTCCAGCAAGAGAAACTCTCTGAGAGAAATCTACAGAGGACTTGTTTAAAGCGGCTTCCAAAAATCAAAGATCACCCTAAGGATGACCTGCTAATGCTTTAGTCGCAGATTTCACCCTCGCGCTCTCGAACCTAGGTATCTATTTTTCCACTCCGGATGCCAACGGTGCCGGAAAGATTGCTTAAGGCCGACTTGAACCAGCCGGAAATTTGTCTCATTTTGAAAGTAAGACAGAAATTGTAGGAGTGACTAAGTGTTGATGAAAGTTATCGTAAATCATGACCATCAATATTCAATATGGCACATGAAAACCCACATCCAGATAGGTGCTTGATACTGGGTTTTTATGGGTCTAAGGGAAACCACTTTAATTATATAGAAGTTTAGACAGATATGAGGCCGTTGAGTCTACTAGGTTGAGATCGCGCGTATGAGCAAGTCAGCATGGATGTGTGTTGTGCCGCCGATAACGAAGTCAGACATTCGGCTGTTTTGTTTTGCGCATGCAGGCGGAGGAGCTTCTTCGTTTCGTGTCTGGCGCAACCTGTTGCCGGAAAGTGTGGAACTGGTGGCCATTCAGTTACCGGGCAGGGAGAATCGTTATGGAGAAAGGCCATTCACTGATCTGGAGAGTTTGGTTGAGGCAATTTTAGGGGAGTTCGAATCTTTTATCGATTTACCTTTTGCCTTTTTTGGACACAGTCTCGGAGCCCTGATCGCGTTTGAGGTTGCCAGAGGATTGCGACGAAATAATATGCCTCTGCCTTGCCACTTGTTCTTGTCGGGCAGAGGTGCTCCCCATATTAAATCTACTCGAAAAGATCGTCATGAACTTTCAGATGATGAGCTGATAGCAGAAGTGTTGCGGATAGATCGGGACTCTTGCGCCCTGTTAGCTAATCCGGGCCTGGTTGATGTGGTATTACCTATTTTGCGCGCAGATTTCGCATTACATGATGCTTATTGCTATAAAGATGCCCCCCCATTCGATGTTCCAGTAAGCGTGTATTGTGGCAAAAATGACGATTCTTGCGTGGTAGACAATATGGAATCCTGGAAGCGTCATACCAATAAGGAATTTTCTCTAAATTTTTACGAAGGGGATCATTTTTATCTGAGAAGTCAGAAAGAAAATTTGATTGCAGATATTATAAAATCAATCTCCGGCATGGGCTACTAGCTAGTAGACTTCCTACTGTTGGCGTGCATTTTTATGCACTCCAGTAGAATTGTTTGGCCTGTTTCTCAACTTGTAGTTTTTGTTCACAATGGTCTTAGGCCAAATTTTGAAAAGCGAAGGCAAGGATAATAAAGATTGGGCACCATGGGATCTTCAAGCGCAAAAAATTCAATGGATCTTGAGAGATACCAGAAAAGCTTTAAAAGCTTAACGGAAGCATTTCGTTCTCATGCCGAAGTTTGTCCGAGTAGGTGGTCGGCACTGGTGGAATACAACATCGCGTAAACTTCAACTTCCAAATGGTGAATTTTTATTTGCAAGCGGGTAAAAAGCCTAAAGGTAAGGTTTTTTCCTGGCGGAATCTCCTTGCAAACCATCCTTATTGGTACAGGGACAGGATGTTTACGATATAGATTAATCTGGAGTAGAGATGGTAACGGCAGATTTTGCACTCAAAGATACTGGTCTAGGGCCCACTCTCGATTTTATAAATAGAGAGCAATGTTGGACCAACCACGAGGGTACTGTCTGCCTATACATGTGCGACTTTGATCAAAAGCAGTACCAGAAACGCTATTACGGTGAGTTGGGTATCCTCCTCCCTCAAGCGCAGGAAAATGCTATCGAGAAACGACAGGCGGAGTTCCTTGCCGGCAGGTATGCGGCGCGACAGGCGATATCCAAATCGGGATTCTGGCGCGGGCCTGTTCCTGATGTGCCGATAGGAAAGCACCGCAGCCCAGTTTGGCCGCCGGGAATCAAGGGGGCAATAACCCATAATCATTCCACTGCAATTTGCGCGGTAATTCTAGATACTGATCAAAGCGACAGATTTATTGGCATTGATATCGAGAACTATATGTCTGGCAAATTGGAAGCTCAGGTTTCCCAGGCAATTTGCCAACCAGAAGAAATTTCTTTATTGATAGAACAAGGTATCCAGGAAGAAATAGCAGCCACACTGATTTTCTCGGCGAAGGAGAGCTTATTTAAAGCGCTTTACCACTTTGTCGGCGACTACTTTGGGTTTGAATGCGCTGAAGTAAGAGAGATCTCCCTAAAAGATGGTTACTTGTATCTTGATTTGAAGCACGGACTTTCTTCGAAAGTGGGAATTGGGACTTCATACAAGTGTAATTTTCTTCTTGAAGCGGACTCACTTATGACTGCCATCATGGCAGAGTAGAAGATCATGGGATGAGTATTACTACCAGGTCGGAAGCAAAGAATACCCCTCTCCCGGGACACGCTGTGAATACGTCCCTGTACGCTCGTAATCGGCATCTCTGCCTCATACGGTCCCGGGAGAGGGGTATTCTTCCCTTCCGCCTTATTAGTAAGTCGTATGATCTGATCGAGTCTTCGAGGCCAGGGCTGGCAGACAAGTTTGTGGAATTGAGTACACAGTGTTTAATGTGAATTTTTCGACAATCGTCTATTCGATATTTCTGATGAGTGGATAACTGGATCAACGACAATTTCAAAGTCTTGAAAATTTAACTGGCCACCACTTTGAAAGGTAATGAGTATATGAAAAAATTTTTTGTTAATTTGGTGTTGGCCACTTGTATCTTGTTTGGAGCGATCGTTTATTTTTACCTTCAGTATCTTGAAGCACCTGATATCGAATCCGGTCAAATCATCGACGGGACAAATGTCAGTAAACCGGTGACTGTAACATTCGATAGCCGCGGTATCGCCAACATAATCGCCAAAAACGACGATGACCTGTACTTTGCCATGGGCTACCTGCACGCTAAAGATCGTTTGTGGCAACTGGAGGTTCAGCGTCGCATCGCTGCAGGGCGCTCGGCTGAGGTTTTTGGCAAAACATCGGTCAGTGTGGACGCCTGGATGAGAATGCTAGGGCTGTATCGGTCCGCTGAAAAGGCATTGCCATACCTGTCGGAACCGGCAAGAGCGTCGCTGCAGGCTTATACCAAGGGTATCAATACTTATTTGGACAACAATGAGCTTCCCTTTGAGTTCAAGCTTTTCGACATCGTCCCGGAACCTTGGTCGGTGGTGGATTCCTTGGCCTGGTCCAAGGTTTTTGCTTTGAATCTGGCGGGTAACTACCGCAATGAACTACAAAGACAAATCGGCTTGCGTTACCTCGCCCCAAGCCAAATGGCGGTCTTTTTCCCGCAGGATAAGCGTCAAGCCACGACGACTACGCAGCACGGGACACAGCTGGAGCCAGCCACACTCAATGCTTTGTTGGCCCCGGTGGACGCGTTGGAACAGAATTGGCAAATTGGCGGCAAAAACGTCGGCAGCAATGCCTGGGTGGTATCCGGCAAGTATACTGACAGCGGCGCCCCCATTCTGGCCAATGATCCTCACCTGGGTCTGCAAATCCCGTCACTTTGGTATGCAGTTAAGCAATCGACGCCCGGTCGTGAAGTGGCCGGTATGTCGCTGGTAGGATTGCCGGTGGTGATTTTCGGTCGCAACGACAATATCGCTTGGGGCGGCACCAACATGATGGCAGATGTGCAGGATTTGATGGTTCACCAAATCCATCCTGAAGATCCCAACCAATACCTGATTGGCGGCCAATGGCAGCGATTCAACCAACGGGTGGAAAAGATCAAGGTCAAGGCTGATTTTCCTGCTGGTTTGCGCAACCCTTTGGAGCCGATCGAAGTGCGTATCAGGGATAGCGCCCTGGGGCCGGTAGTCAGTGACCATGTCCCAGGAATGAAAGCCACAATGACTTTGCGCTGGGTGGCCCTTGATGAAAAAGATACCACTTACGAGTCTTTTTATCGATTGAATCAGGCCACAGGCTGGCAGTCATTCCTTGATGCCACCAAATATCACATCACACCGGCATTGAACCTGCTTTATGCTGATAAAGCCAACAATATCGGTTTTAAAGCTGTAGGCCGAGTACCGAAACGCATTCATGGGGACGGTACCTTGCCTTTCCAATTCTCCGAACACAAAATGGCCACAGACAATTGGAACGGTTATATCTCGTTCGAGCATATGCCGACCCAATTCAACCCTGAGTCCGGCTTTTTGTTCAATGCCAACAATGCCAACGTACCAAGCGACTACCCTTACGTCATTTCCAACGACTTTGCCCATCCAGCCAGAGGGCTGCGAATTGAACAGGTATTGAGCCAGACCATCGCCAATCAACAGAAAATCACTGTCGCGGGTACCATGCAGATGCAAGTCGATGCCCTAGATCTATCATCCTTGCCATTGTTGGAAGTGCTGAAGAAGCACGGACCTAAAACGGATTTGCAAGCGGCTGCGCTTGAACAAATCACCCAATGGGATGGCCACGCCGACGGCCACAGCGTCGCCCCAACTATTTACTATGCCTGGTTGTACCATATTAAAAAGCAGCTCTTTGGCGATGAATTGCAAGGCTATTGGAATGGTCAGTTTGACAAACTCTATCTGAGCAACCTGCCCGGTTTGGTGGCGCCGGAAACCATAGCAACACTACTGACGGAACAAAGCGCCTGGTGTGACGATGTCACCACTGATAATTCTGAAAGCTGCAGCAGCATATTGCAAAGCGCCTTGGCCAGTGCCCTAGCCGATTTGTCTTCATTGTACGGCGACGACCCCGAAGATTGGCACTGGAGCAGCGCCCAACAGGTGGTTTACAAACATGTGCCTTTCAGCAACATGAAAGTCTTTGACTACATTTTCGAACGTCGCATCGGCTCCGGCGGCGCGCCCAACGCCTTGCACGCGACAACCAGCATCTTCAACAAAAACGACGGTTTTGAAACCTTCTTTGGTGCCGGTTTCAGACAGGTCATTCAAATGTCGGCCGAGCATCAACATTATCTGGTTAATTCCACTGGCCAATCGGCGCAACTGACCAGTGACCATTATGACGATTCGGTCACCATGTTTGCCGAAAACAAGTTCATTGACATCAACAACAGCAAAGCACAAGTACAAATTGAATTTATCCCAGCCACCAAACATGAGTCAGTACAATGAAGTTATTCCGCTTGTTTGTTGATGCTGCCCCTCACAAGGTCTTCGCGTCAATCGCCATGGGTGCATTTGCCGGTGTCAGCTACTCGATGCTAATCCCCCTGGTGATGGCCAGCATCGCACCGGAAGACCCCATGTTTACCGAAGTGCAAAACGGCACCAGTACGCTTTTGTCTTTTGAAGTGTCCAACTATCACATGGCCACCATTTATCTGGTGACATGTGTTCTCATCCTGTTCACCCGTAGCCTGTCCGAGATAGTGTTACTCCACGTCGGTGCCATAGTGGCCAAACATATTCGCACCGATTTTTATCAGCGGATCAGCAGCGCCCCCATGTCGTCCCTTGAAAAAATAGGTGATGCCAAGCTGATAGCCTCGGTCAATATCGATGTGCCGAGAATTATTCAGGGCGCCCGTCTTATTCCGACCGTGTTTGTCAATTTGATCACCCTGATAGGCATGCTCGGTTTTTTGATGTATTTGAACATGGACATCTTCAAGCTGGTGATTTTGTCAATCTTTACCGGGATCGCCATTTATCAATTTCCGATGATGGTTGGTCGCCGGATTTTTGAGAAAAACCGCGAGATCAACGACAAATTGCAGCACGCCACCCTCGGCCTTATCTCCGGTCAGAAGGAGCTCAAGCTCGACAGCGAAAAGCGCAACAACTACCACAGCCGGGTATTGCTCCAGCATGAACAAGACTTGGTTCGCACCGAGAGCATGGGCTACACCGTTACCCGTTCCACCGTCAGCCTCGGTGACCTGCTGAGCTTTTTTGTCATCGGCAGCATCACTTTCATATTTGTCAACCACTATGAGATTCCGCGCCAGGAGCTGGCAGGCATCATCATGGCACTGTTGTATATCACCACGCCCATCGCCATCGTGCTCAACTCCATCCCAGGTTTGACCATAGCTTCGGTATCGTTCCGCAAAGTCAAAAACCTGTTGTCCAGCATTCCCAAGGAAGACATCACCGATGATATCAAGCCGCTCCCCGAATGGCAGAGCATCCACTTTGAAGACGTTGAATACCATTACAGTGATGTCCAGGGTGAGAAAGGTTTTGCGATAGGTCCGATGAGCTTTTCCCTCAACAAAGGCGAGATCACCTGCATCATCGGCGGCAACGGTTCGGGCAAGTCAACTTTGAGCAAACTCATTACCCAGCATTATTTGCCCAACAGCGGCAAAATATATCTGGGCGAGCGGGAAGTCACCAAGGATTACGTCTGCACTTTGCGTAACAAAATCAATGCCATCTACACAGATTATCATCTGTTCGATGAGCTACTGATTGAAGTGACGCCACAGACCGAAACACGCATCCGCCATTATCTCAAAGAATTCAGGCTCGACAAGAAGGTCAGCATCACAGATGGCCACTTCTCTACCACCAAGTTATCCGACGGTCAGCGTAAACGCCTAGCCTTGCTGATCGCGTTTTTGGAAGACAAGGCCATGTATCTCTTTGACGAATGGGCCGCGGATCAGGACCCGGACTTTAAGCATATCTTCTATATGGAAATTTTGCCGGAGCTCAAAGCCATGGGCAAAGTCGTGGTGATCATCAGTCACGATGACCGTTATTTCTCCATTGCCGACAAACTGTTACGCATGGACAACGGTCAGCTGACCGAAACCGTCGCAACCGGCCAATGGTTGTCGGCCGATTCCCCGGTCGGCGACATGATTCTGGACGAACAATCAGAAATACTTGCCAAATGATACGTTCTGAAACCTTTGCACTGTCAATGGTGCAACAAGATATCTATTTTGATCAGCTCCATTACCTGGGCAGCCCGCTGTACAACATCGGCGGCTACATTGACTTGCCAAGCATTGATGTAGAACGTATGCGTCGGGCCCACCGTCAGGTTATCCAAAACCATGACGCCTTCGGTATTCGTATAGTAGCTTCAGAGCAAGGCATCGAACAATACATCGACGAGCAGCGAACCCTGGACCTACCGCTGGTGGATATGTCCGACGATGAAGATCCCGAGGCGGCAACCGCCCGGTGGCTGGAAGCACATTTTCAGGATGCCTTTGCCGTGGACGAAAGCGAACTTTTCCGCGCAACCCTCATCAAGCTGGGCACAGACCACTGGTACTACGTCGGCATGGCACATCACATCTGCCTCGACGGCTGGGGCTTTGCCAACTGGGCGGAACGGCTGGGCCGATATTACGCCGACGGCGAGGTTGAGGTGCACTCCAAGTCATGGCTTGAAGTGGTGATCAAAGAAGCCGAATATGTCGCCTCCGCCCGCTACCAAAAAGACAAAGCCTATTGGAAGGAACAGCTCGACGGTATGCCGGAGCCGTTTTTGACGCCTTTTTACCATAAGTCTTTCCCTGAAAATACCGCAATCCCGAGCCTCAGGCAGATTTTGTCCATCAGCGCTGCCCGCCATCAGCAAATGCAGGCCCGTGCTGCTGAGCTGGGCGTTGGTGTCGCTCAGCTGTATCAAGTGTGGATAACCCTTTACTTTGCCCGAGCCCATGAACTGCCTGAGCTGGTACTGGGTACCCCGGTGCATAACCGTAAAGACAAACGCGACAAAGTGACTTTGGGTGCCTTTATCAGTGTGATCCCGGTACGTCTAAACACGGCAGCCGACCAAACCCTGCAGCAGTTGTGCGAACAGGTAGCCAGAAGGATGCGGCAAAACTTCCGCCACCAACGCTTCAGTGTCGGCGACATGCGTCGTGACCTACTCGGCGGTGCCGAACAGCGTGCCCTGTACGAGGTCGGCTACAACTACCTCAAGCTCGACAGCGATTTGAATATCGATGGTCAACCGGTACATCTGGTTTATCTCAGCCACAACCACGAGCAGACCCCGGTGATGATGACCGTGTGGGAATACGGTGAAGGCCAAGACATTCAATTGCAGATTGACCACAACCTGGCGTTTTTCAATGAACAGGATGTACAGGCCATGATGGTCCGGCTGGACAATTTACTAGAGCAGTTGCTAAACAAGGACAGTAAAACCATCGCCGACTACCGCATCCTGTCTGCCAAAGAACAGGCTCAAGTGTTGGCCATGGGTGAAGGCGAACAGCTGCCCTACTCCACGGAGCTGTTGCCCCATCAGTTGATCGCCCGTCAGGCACAATTGAAGCCTGATGCCTTGGCCATAGATGCAGACATACAACTGACTTATGGCCAGTTGGACCAAATGGCTAATCAGCTGGCCACCAAACTGATTGAACGCGGCCTGCAACCGGGATCATTCGTCGGCATCCATTGCCCGCGTCGTGCAACCATGATAGTTGCTTTACTGGGTTCACTAAAAGCGGGCCTGACTTTCATCGCCCTGGACCCCAACTACCCGGCATCTCGAATCGAATACATCATCGACAATAGCGGTATCGAACTGGTGTTGTCCCACAGTAGCTGCGCTGACAAACTCGAAGACATTATAACCGTTGCCGTGGACAAACTGCTGGATGAAACCAGCGATACCATCGCCGCTCCAGTAGATGTGGCGATTTCTGCCGATGATTTGGCCTACTGCATTTACACCTCCGGCTCTACTGGCCAGCCAAAAGGCGTAATGATCCGCCACCGCAACTTACTGTCCTTGTTGCACTGGGCCAGAACGGAATACTCCGATGAGCAATTGCGACGGGTGCTGGCCAGCACCTCCCTCAACTTTGACTTGTCGATGTTTGAGCTGTTCGTGCCTTTGTCGTTTGGCTTTACCGTAGTGCTGGTGGATGATGCCCTGGCACTGATAGAGTCCGAACTGGATGTCAGCCTCATCAACACTGTGCCGTCGGCGGCCAGATCACTGTTGCAACAAGATGCCATCCCATCTTCAGTCAATACATTGAATCTTGCTGGTGAACCATTGCCTGCCGGTGTGGTCAACGCCCTGCTGGACACCTCCTGTACGACGGTATACAACCTCTATGGCCCGTCAGAAGACACCACTTACTCCACTTGGTCACGCTTTGATGAAAAGCTAGACAGCATGCCAGATATCGGCAAGCCGATCGCCAATACCCAAGCTTATGTGCTGTCGCCTTCTCGCCAACTGCTGCCTGCCGGTTACATAGGTGAACTGTATCTGGCCGGTGACGGCGTTACCGCAGGTTACCTCAATCATCCGGAACTGACCGAAGAACGCTTTATCGACCTGCCTTTCGCTCGCAGTCGGACCTATCGCACCGGCGATCTAGTGCGCTATCAAGGCGACGGCACTTTGGCCTACATAGGCCGCACCGACGATCAGGTCAAATTGCGCGGCTTCCGCATTGAATTGGGCGAAATTGAGCACGTATTGGTCAGTCACCCGGATGCCAAAGAAGCGGTGGTATTGGTCATTGGTGAAAACCTTACCGCGTTTGTGGTCGGCGAAGAATCTGCCGCGCAAAGCCTCAAACAAAGTGCCCAAAAACTGTTGCCCTCCTTCATGGTCCCGTCCAGGTTTGTGTTTGTTAAGGCCCTGCCGCTGACCCCCAACGGCAAGGTCGACAAAAAGGCCCTGCGGGCCTTGCAAGATGAAGGGGATGACCGCGTAGTGGTCAAGCCGGTCAGTGAAATCGAACAGAACCTAGTCCGGCTGACCGCACGGGTATTGGAGATTGATGAAGCTACGGTCAGTATGGACGCCTCTTTCTTTGAACTGGGCGGACATTCCCTGTCAGCTGTCAAGTTGACCGCCGAGTTGAAGCAATCCTTGAATATCCGCTTGTCCATTCGCCATGTCTTTGAAGCGATATCCTTGCATGATTTGGCCGCTATGCTCAGTGAAGCCAAAAGTGATCCGGAACATGGCCCCCGGATTGGCTCCCTGTCCCATCCCCAGCATATTCCGCTGTCCGCTACTCAGCAGCGTCTCTGGCTTATCGACAAGGTCCAGGGCCATTCTCGCAACTACCACATGCCGTTTGCCCTTTACATGGCCAAAGGATTGGATGTCCCAGCACTTGAACGGGCACTGCGTCAGATTGCAACCCGTCACCAGATCTTGCGCACCTGCTATTGCGAGCAGAACGAGCAAGTCTACCAGAAGCAGTTGAGTGCAGATGAGCTATTCGTAGAAACCATCGACATGACAGATCAAACCGTGGACAGCGACGCGGTGCAAACGGAGATCATCCGCTTCAGCGAACAAGACTTTAATTTGCAAAGTCAGCTGCCCTTGCGCGCAGCCTGGTTGAGTCTCGGTAGCCGGGAAGGCATTTTGCTGTTCAATGCCCATCATATCGCCTTTGACGGCTGGTCTATCGGTGTATTCCTGAGTGAGTTGACTGCGCTCTATCAAAGCGAAGGAGCCAAATTGCCAGCATTGGAAGTGCAATACGCCGACTATGCACTGTGGCAAACGCATATGCTGCAAGGCCTCGGTTTCCAACACGAAATTGCCTTCTGGCAACGACAACTGGCCGGTGCCCCTTTGCGTCACAGTTTGCCAGTCAAGCAGCGCCAAGCTTCAACCGTAGGTGTTTGCCATAGTACACGCATGCAGCTGGACAAGTCACAACTGAGCGCTTTGTATGCCACCGCCAGCAACCACAAGCTGACCCTGTTCAACCTGCTTCATGCCGCCACGGCGCTGGTGTTCTCCCGCTCCAGCGGCTGCGAAGACATCGTCATGGGCACCGCGGCCACCAACCGCAATCAGGCCCAGATGCAGTCAATGATCGGTTTTTTTGTCAATACTCTGGCTCTGAGGGTTCATACTGCCTTCGACAGTCTCACAGATTACCTGCACCATGTCCGCAGCGTCCACCTGGATGCCTTCGAGCACCAATCGGTGCCTTTCGATGTGGTAGTGGATGCCTGCGGTATCGAGCGCAACAGCGCCTATACCCCGGTATTCCAGATTTTGTTTACCCTCAATGATGCCGACGCCGAACAAGCCTTTGTTGAACGCTTCAATGCCGAGCGGTTGGACATAGCGCCGCAGCATTGCAAGTTCGAAATAGAAATTGATGCCCAACTGACAGGCGGTGAACTGACTCTGGATTGGCGCTACGACAGCAGCATGTATGATGCCAAATGGATCGACACCTTGTGCGCCCAACTCGAATACGTGTTACAGCAACTGGCCACAGACAACATCGAAAACATGGCCGATTTGCAGGTGTTGACGAAGCAGGAACAAGAGTTCCTGGTGCACATCCTAAACGACAATACCCTGTCCTATCCAAAAGATGAGACCCTGGCTTCCTTGTTTGAACAGCAAGCCCAAGCCAATCCTGATGCCATCGCGGTGCATTGTGAGACCGGTCACTGGTCTTACGGCCAGCTCAACAACATGGCCAACATCATTAGCCACAAGCTGCTCGAACAGGGAGTTGCCCCGGGCGAGCGGGTCGGTATTTCCAGCCGCCGTAATGTATCCATGATAGCGGGCCTGTTGGGTGTACTCAAAGCGGGCGCCGCCTATGTACCCATCGATCCAGACTATCCACTGGCACGCCGAAATTACATCCTCGAAGACAGCGGCATCAAGCTTTTGCTAGGCCAAAAGGTGCTGTGTGACGAGCTTGACGTTGAACAAGTGGTGGATTTGGACTTGGTTTTTGACGACGTGCCTAATGACCTGGAAAACCCGAAGGGATTGGCCCGGGCCGAAGCCATTGCTTATCTGATTTATACCTCCGGCTCCACCGGAAAACCCAAGGGCGTGCAAATCCGTCATCGCAATGCGGTGGCCATGCTACACTGGGCAAGCGACTACTACAGCGATGCAGAACTGGCCAAAGTACTGGCCAGTACCTCCATCAGCTTCGACCTGTCGGTATATGAACTGTTCTTGCCACTGTGTTTCGGTTACCAGTGTGTATTGGTAGACAACATCACGGCCCTTTTGACCCAACCGACGGATGTCACCCTTGTCAACACAGTTCCATCGGCGATGCGCATGCTGGTCGAGCAAGACGCCATCCCGCCATCTACCATGGTAGTCAACCTTGCCGGTGAAGCCCTCAAGACCAGCCTGGTCAATCAGGTGCTGGCAGCAGGCGTGGACAAGCTGTGTAACCTTTACGGTCCGTCTGAAGATACCACCTATTCTACGTGCGCCGAGTTTAGCGCGCCGCTTGATGAAATTCCGCCCATTGGTCGGGTGATCAGCAATTCCCAAGCCTACGTGATGTCCGAAAGTGGTCACCTGCTCCCCTTTGGCGCAGTGGGCGAACTGTGCCTTGGCGGTGACGGCGTGGCACTTGGATATCTCAACAAAGACGAGATGACCGCTGAACGATTTATCCCCAACCCCTTTGGCGAGGGCAAGATTTACCGCACCGGTGACTTGGTACGCTATTGCTCCAGACAGGGTGATTTGGTCTATCTGGGCCGCATGGACGATCAAGTAAAAATTCGCGGCTTCCGCATTGAACTGGGCGAAGTGGAAAAGGCCATCAAGGCTGCCGGTGTTCAAGACGTCTGTGCTCTGGCCATCGGGGAAGAGCAAGATCGCCGCCTGGTGGCCTTTGTCGTCCTGGAGGAGCATGCCGAGCTGGAACAAATTGAGCAAGTAGATACGCTCAAAGCCTACTTGCAAGGCGAACTTCCCGAGCATATGCGACCATCACAACTGGTCGTCCTTGAAGCATTGCCGTTGACTCCCAACGGCAAAATCGACAAGAAGAAGTTGGAGAAGCACCAGTTCAGCCACGGTCAAAAACAGATTGTCGCGCCGCAAAACGAGCTGGAAAAGAAGCTATTGGCCATTTGGCAGCAGCGCTTGTCGACCAGCTGCCCTGAATTCGGAGTGACCGACAACTTCTTCGACCTGGGTGGCCACTCACTCTTGGCAGTAAGGGTCTGCGGTGACATACGCACTGAATTATCACTCAATTGCAGCGTCAAAGACCTGTTCGAACATGCCACCATCCATCAACTGGCCCGCCTCCTTGAACAGCAACAGGAGCAGGCAGAAATCAATCCGCTGATTGCCACCGGACGCGACACGGACCATTATCCGCTGTCATTTGCCCAGCGCCGCATTTGGTTCTTAACCCAACTGGAAAATGCCGGCACCGAGTTCAACATGGCCACAGCGCTCAGGATCCACGGCCGCCTTGATGTAGTTCAGGCCGAACTGGCTTTTACAAGCATTATCGAGCGTCACGAATCCCTGCGCAGCCGCTTTGTGCTGGTCGACGGTCAACCGCAAATCAGCCTCTCGGACAATACCAGCATCCGCATCGAACGACACGATTTGAGCGGCCAGTCTGGAGAAGCCCAAGCCACTGCCTTACAGCAACTAAAAGGTGAACACCAAGCTTACCATTTTGATGTAACAAAAGAATTGCTGATCCGGATCAGTCATGTCCTACTCAGCCAAGGAGACAACCCAGAATCGGTATTGCTGTTCAACATCCACCACCTTATTGCCGATGGCTGGTCAGTGGCCATCTTGATGCGTGAATTCATGGCGAAATATGATGCCATTGGTCGTCGCTCTGAAGCTGAACTTGCTCCGCTGACAGTGCAATACATCGACTGGGCGCGCTGGCAAAAACAGCGCTTTGAAGGTGAATACCTTGTTCAGGCAATGGACTATTGGACCGACCTTTTGAGCGACGCACCGTCCAGCCACAACTTACCGCTGGATTACAAACGCGGCGAAAAGCCTGCGGAAGGTGGTCTGGCTGAACAACGGCTTGACGCCACCTTGTGTCAGTCAATCAAAGATCAGTTGCACGATACGGGCACCACGGTATTCATGTACTTCCAGGCCGCCTTTGCGCTGCTCGCCGGTCGTATCAGCCGGGAATTCGATATCGTCATGGGCGCTCCTGTAGCCGGACGCGAACAACCACAAAGTGCCGACTTGGTTGGCTTGTTCCTCAACACCCAAGTGTATCGCAGTGAATTCGGCGACAGTCCGGATTGGTACGAAATGCTAAAACGCACCCGCAGCCAGCATCTGGCCAGCGGTGAATACGCCGACCTGCCGTTTGAATTACTGGTGGAAAAGGTCAACCCGGAGCGTAGCATTCACCAGTCACCGATATTCCAGTTGTTCATCAACTACGACAATACCGAGCAGGTGGAACTCAAACTGGCCGATTGCCGCTTTGTCGCCGAACAAGCCGATGAAATGGCTAACAAATACGACATTACCTTGTACGTCAAAGGCGATGTCAACGAAGGCATTTCCCTCGTTTGGTCATACAACAAAGCCCTGTTTGACGCCACAACCATCGAATTCTACATCCAGGAATTCGAGTTTTTTATTCACCAACTGTGTGCCGATCCACACAAGCCGGTATTGATGCATACCTGGAAAAGCAGCCGCAGCTGGGATGAAGTGGCCACCGAAATCAATGCACCAGAGCACTATCAGCTGTATTGCATGATAGAGCAACACGCTCAAACCCAAGGCGAACAACCGGCGTTGTCCTTTGAAGGAACCACATTGAACTACGCCGAATTGGTGACCAGGGTCGAGCAAATGGCCGCTTGTTTTGCCGCCCGTGGCCTCAAAGCCGGTCAGGCCGCTGCCGTTTATAGCCACCGTGATGAAAGCCGTATAGTGGCGATTTTGGCAGTGCTCAAACTGGGCTCCGCATACGTACCGCTCAGCCAGGAGCTGCCGGTCAGCCGTTTGCAATACATGCTCGACAAATCCGCTGCGGTGATGCTGATCACCGACGAAGCAAGCCTAAAGCACGGCTTGCAGCCGAGCGAACTGTGCAAAATACTGTTGTTGGACGATGCACAGGTCCAAGTCGAGATGCAAAGTGCAGAACCTGTGGCCACAGCCGATGTTGCAGCGGACAGTGTCGCCCACATCATTTTCACCTCCGGCTCCACCGGCAACCCAAAAGGGGTGAAAGGCACTTTCCAGGCCACTCGCAATCGGATTGAGTGGATGACCAACAGCTTCCCCTACGAGGCAGGTGAATGCAGTGCCCATGTGACTTCCATGGCCTTTATCCGTGGCGTGTGGGAATTGCTGGCGCCCCTGTGTGGCGGAGCCCATTTGGTATTGTGCCCGCGCGAAACGGTCAAGGATGTGCCCAAACTGTGGCAGTGGATGATTGACCACAACATTTCCCGCATCGTCACCGCACCGTCGTTGATGAAGGCATTGTCCGACCTGTCCACCAGCCAAAAGGAACCGCTGAAGCTGACTCATTGGTGTGTCAGTGGAGAGCCATTGCTACAGATCCACGCCATGGAAGTGTTGGACCGCTTCCCCAACACTCGGTTGTTCAATCTGTACGGCTCTACCGAGACCATGTCTGATGTATCGTTCAAGGAAGTGGATAATGACAACGGCAAAGGCGACTGGGTGGTCGTGGGTAAAGCAGTAGACAACATCGCGATCTTCACAATTGGTTTTGATGGTAAGCCGGTACCGGCCAATGTGGTGGGTGAAATTGCCGTGTCCGGTGCAGCACTGGCCAGTGGCTATATCGGTCAACCCGACGCCAATGCCGCCTTTACCCTCTCACCGGTAGGCCGCATCTTCAGAACAGGAGACCTGGGCATATTGACCGACAGCGGCGACATCATGTGCTTAGGTCGAGTCGACGACCAAATAAAGATACGCGGTTACCGGGTCGAACTTGGCGAGATCACCAGCTGTATCGCACGGTTGCCTTTTATCAAGACCTGCACAGTGCACCCCATCGGCGGTAAAGGTGAACAGCAACTGATTGCCTACATGGCGGCAGAAACCGATTGCCACCTGTCAAGGCCCGAGCTGATTGAAGTGGTCAAGCAGGCGCTGATCAAAGACCTGCCAGGCTATATGATTCCCACATTCTACATGGTTCTGGATGAATTACCGCTGCGCCCCAACGGCAAAGTGGACCGCCAGGCATTGCCCAAACCCGACCTCAAGCAACAACAACTGCACTATGTGGCAGCCGAAGCCGAATCGGAGAAAAAGGTGGCGGCTATTTGGGCCGAACTGCTGACACTGGATGTAGATAGCATCGGCGTAACCACCAGCTTTTTTGAACTCGGCGGCCACTCGTTGTTGGTCACCCAGTTGATACAGAGGCTGAACGAGCAGTTTGACGTGAGCCTCGGTTACGAAGAGTTTTTCAACAATCACACCATCCGATATATCGCTGGGCGCATTGACAACAAGGCTCGGTTCAAAGACGTTTTGGATAAAGACAGCAACAAAAACAAAAGTAGCAAGCTGTTAATTTAAAGGTAAAAAAGGATGATTTCAAAAAAAATAAGATCCAACAACGCATTCTATTCCGAGTTGTTCGCCAAACTGGCAGACTTGTTGGCGGCCGACAAGAAAATGGCATCTTTGTCATTTGACGATGCCAACAGCAGCATCTCCGACTTTATGGCAGACTTTATTTACAACGTCAGTTCCTGGCCGGTGATCATCAACGATGCCACAGTCCGCACTTTCTCGCGGGTAGTGGACAATATTCCTTCAGTTCTGATCAAAGTTATTGACCATTTTGCCGAACACGAGCCAGAGTGGCTGTGTGATTATCTAAACATCTCCGAGTTGGGGCTAGAGCGTTATACCAAGCTCCCTATTAATACCGCAGACATCATGTGCCGTTACGACGCCATCATGACCGACAAAACCTTGAAGCTAGTAGAGATCAATATTGGCTCCTCCCTTGGTGGCTGGTGGTCCGACTGGTTGTATCCGGAAATTCAGGCTGCACTCAATCACATTGATGTGGTCAAAGACTGGAACCACAAATACCGCAAGATCTCCGAAAACACTTTCAAAGCAGTGTGGCAATCCATCGTGCGTCTCAAAGGCAACAATGCCAAGGGCAACGTCTTCATCTTTCTGCCCGATACCGCCACCACCAACCTGGACGTAGTGCACCAGCACCTCAACTCGCTTGTGATGGGCACCAAGCCGGACATCTACCCAGACGGTAAGTTGTTCATTTTCAATGAGCTGGATCGCATCGAATGGCGCGCCGACGGCAACATGGCCATCGACGGCGAAGTGATGGACACCCTGTTGTTGCCGGTGGTCAAAGGCAACGAACTACCTATCAGTTTCACGGCCAAAGTGCAAGCCTATTCGGAAAAACGCAAGCTTTACTTCCCTGACAACGAAGGGCTCAACATGCTGGCCAACAAATTGCTGTTCCCACTGATGCATGAGCCCAGAGCCCAGGAAGTGATGACCGACACCGAGCGGTCATTGATTGAGGACCACATTCCCTGGTCAATCAAACTCAACAGCGAAGTCACCCATCGAGATGGCGAGTCAGTGCTGACTGCAGAATACATCAAACAGAATCAACAATCGCTTGTGTTCAAAAAGTCCCAGTCCATGCAGGGTAAAGACGTATTGGTAGGTTGCACCACCTCCACCGAAGAGTGGCTTGACTTTTACGAACAAAACAAACACGACAGCGACTGGCTCATCCAAGTCTACTGTGTTCCCGACTTAATTTACAGCGCCGACCAGCACGTCGGCTTCTCCTCCTATCGCATGGTATGGGGCATTTTTGGTTTCAATGATCACTACTCCGGCGCTTGGTGCCGTGCGGTGAATGAATCCAATGACGATACGGTGATCAACCTCGCGCGTGGCGCGGTGGAGTTTGTAGTCACCGAAGAACAACAACTCAAAGGAAAAATGGTGTTATAACCAGGGGTTAATGTAATGAGTATAGAAGTAGAAAAAATCTTGTTGATGTGTTCGGAGCAGAGCGTCAACTTAAACCTCAAAGACGGTGCCATCGAGGTACTGTTCGATGAAATGCCTACAGATGAATTGATTGATCTGTTACGCAAGCACAAACCGGATCTGATTGAGTATCTGTCGAAAAATGAGGCTCAATTCCTGTTGACACCGCTCAAAGCCATCGGTGAAAACTCGGGCCCGCTGTCTTTCAGCCAAAAACGCTTGTGGTTCATTGACCAGCTTGAAGGAGGCAGCGTGCACTACAACATGCCCTTGGCGCTTGAGCTCAAGGGTGATTTGAACAAGCCCGCGCTGCAAAAGGCGCTGACCAGCATTGTCAACCGCCACCAAGTGCTGCGAACCCACTATGAAGTCGGCGGCGCAACCCAAGTGGTCATGCCTGAAGTCGACATTGGTCTCAATGAAGTCAATCTGAGCGAGCTGCAGGGTGACACCGATGCGGCCCTTAAAAGACTCATGATTGAGGAGCAGCTCAAGCCGTTCAACCTGCAAGAGGATTTGATGCTGCGCAACCAGCTGATCGAAGTCAGCGACAAGCATCATGTACTGCTACTGACCTTGCACCATATCGCCTGTGACGGCTCGTCGCTGCGTATCGTGGTCAATGAACTGTGCCAGCTGTACACGGCCGAAGTCAGCCAAGACCACTCGACCCTTAACGACTTGCCTTTGCAATATCTGGACTATGCCTACTGGCAGGACGCCAACCGGGACAACTTCGAAGAGCAGCTGGGTTTCTGGATCAAGCATCTGGCCCAGGCACCGACCTTGCACAGCTTGCAAACGGATCACCCACGCCCCACTAACCAGAGCTTTGCCGGTGACAATATCAGTGTCAAGCTTGATGGCGTCAAGCGTCAGGCATTGGAAAACCTCTGCCAGCAGTACGAAGTCACCCCCTTCATGTTCTGCTATTCCGTGTATGCTCTGTTGATGGCTAGATTGAGCAACGAACAAGACCTGGTGATTGGTACCCCAGTAGCCAACCGTCACTACTCCTCTATCGAACCGCTGATTGGCTATTTTGCCAATACCCTGGCTCTACGCTCCCGGGTCGACGGCGGACAAAGCTTCAACGAATATCTAGCCGCCAACAAGCAAACTATTCTTGGCGCCTTGCAAAACCAGAGCGTGCCATTCGAAATGGTAGTTGAGCGTCTCAAGCCAACCCGTAACTTGGCTTACTCGCCGCTGTTCCAAATCATGTTCTCTTTCCACAGCCACGGCAGCAGTGAGCTTAATCTCCCCGGATTGAACCTAACAGACATCACGCCAAAAGCCAAAGCCGTCAAGGCTGACCTGGAGCTTGCCATCACCGAACAAGGTGATGGCTTTGTATTGGATTGGAACTTCAGCACAGCCCTGTTCGAGCATGACACCATCGCCGGTTTCGCTGCCAGCTTCGAACACTTGCTCGAAGCGGTTGTAGCCAATCCGGACCAGACCTTGGATAGCTACAGCATCTTGACAAGTCAGGAGCAGGCACAGCTGCAACAATGGAGCAGCAAGGCGGCGCCTGCGGATGTGCCAAACGAAAAGACCATTGTCGAACGCTTTGAGGCCGTGGTAGCCAGACAGCCCGACGCCGTGGCCGTGGTTGCAGGCGAGCAAAGCCTGAGCTATGCCGAGCTTGACCAAAAAGCCAATCAGGTGGCCCATTACCTGTGTGAGCAAGGTTCCAACACCAACCAGCCGGTGGGCATTAACATGCAACGCTCAGAGTTGCTTATCGTCGGCCTACTCGGCATTCTCAAATCCGGTGCTTTCTACGTACCGCTCGAAGCCAGCTACCCCCAAGCCCGTCTCGACTACATGATTGACGACAGTGGCGTGCAACAGGTACTGACCGAAGCTGTGGTTGAACAGGTGCTGGCAGGTACCCAGGCCATCACTCGTGACGGCCTGGCGAACATTGAGCCTCAGCACCTGGCATACACCATTTACACCTCCGGCTCAACCGGTCATCCCAAAGGCGTCAAAGTAAGCCACGAAAACGTCCTGACCCTTGTCGACGGCATGTCAGACAAACTCAAAGATGGTGGCACCTGGCTTGCCGTCAGCGGTATCGCCTTCGACATGTCGATACTGGATCTGTTCGGTACTTTGACTAACGGATTCAAATTGGTGCTCTACGCCGGCGAGCCGAGCCAGAACGGTGCCGCTACAGAAGATGTTGATGCTCTAGTGGCCAAACATCAGGTCACCCACATGCAGTGCACCCCGTCATTCGCCTCCATGCACCTGATGCAAGGCTCAGCCTTGTCACAATTGCAACACCTGTTCATCGGTGGTGAAGCCATGCCGACCTCCCTGGTCGAACACCTGGATGGTTTTGACTCGCTCAAAGCCCACAACATGTACGGTCCTACTGAAGCTACCGTCTGGGCATGTTCACATACTTTGAATAACGAAGGCCAAAGTGTACCTATCGGACAACCGCTGCCAGGCTATCAAATTCGTATCCTCGATGCAGCCTTCAACGAGCAGCCCATAGGCGTACCGGGCGAATTACACATTGCCGGCAAAGCCGTGACCCAAGGCTACCTCAAGCGTGATGAGCTGACTGCCGAGAAATTTGTCGACTCCCCATTTGACGGAGCCAAACTGTACAAGACCGGTGACAAGGCCCGCTGGAACCGCAGCGGCCAGCTGGAGTTTCTGGGGCGTATGGACTCCCAGGTCAAACTGCGCGGCCACCGCATCGAATTAGATGAAATAGGCTCACAGATCACCTTGATGGATGAAGTCGAAAATGCCGTGGTGATACTTGACGAACTGCCTGCCGGTGCCCGTCTGGCCGCCTATATCAAACCAAAGCAATGGCCGGTAGAGCAAGCCAAACTGGTCGATCAGGTCAAGACCCACTTATCCGCCGTACTGCCTGGATATATGGTTCCGACCGCTTGGCTAGCTATGGAAAACCTGCCCCTGACCCTGAATGGAAAGATCAATCGCCGCGCCCTGCCGCAAATTGATGTAGCTGCTCAGCAGGAAAGCTTCGTAGCTGCAGACAGCGATACCGAAAAAGCCCTGATAGCCTTGTGGAGTGACTTGTTGGTCATCGATGCAGACAAGATCAGCTGCAACATCAGCTTCTTTGACTTGGGCGGTCACTCCCTTTTGCTGACAAAAATGGTGGCTGAGGTCAAGAGCCAATTCGACATCGAACTGTCGTTCCGTGACATCTTCGAAAACGCAACCGTCGAAGCGCTAGCAGCTTTCCTTGACAATCATGCTAAAAGCCGGCAGCAAAGTGAGCTACTGACCCAGGCCACCACGGTTGACGCCGAGCAGACAGAGGAGTTTGTTCTGTGACCATCCAAGATTTCATCGCATGGTGTGTGGAACGCTCCATCAGCTTTTCATTGATAGACAACGATCAAATCAAGGTCAATGCCGCGCCGGGTAGCTTGACTGATGAAGTAAAAGTGCAGCTCAAAGCGCGTAAGGATGAAGTATTGGCGTTTCTCAAAGACCGCAGTCTGGCCAATTCAGCCAGGCGCGAGCCGGGAGAAAACCAATTCCCTTTATCTTATTCACAAAAACGCTTGTGGGCGGTGGAACATCTTGAAAAGGATGTTTCGCACTACAACATACTGCGGGCTCTGGAAATCCAAGGGCCGTGCTCGCCGAATGCCATTGTCCGAGCCTTCAATCAGTTGATTGCCCGTCACGAGGTGTTGCGAACCCGTTTTATCGAAGTGGACGGTGAACCAGTTCAGGAACCCTTGAAGTCCCGCGATATAGAATTACCACAAATTGACTTCAGCCAACTGTCCTCTGACGAACAGGAAGCCGAGGTTCAAAAGTACATTAAACAGGAAGCCAACTACCAGTTTGACCTGGGCAACGAACCTTTGGTGCGGCTCCATTACCTGCACCTGTCCGAGTACAAAAATGTATTGTTACTTAACCTGCATCACATTATCTCCGACGGCTCGTCGATGCGTTTGTTGATCAAGGAATTCATGACCCCCTACCAGGCCATCGCACAAGGCCAACCGCTGCAGTTACCTAAACTGCCGGTGCAATATGCCGACTATGCCAAATGGCAAAGCCGACGTTTTTCCAGCAACGAGCTACAAAACCAGCTTGATTATTGGACCGATAAACTCGAAGGCATTGCGCCGCTGCATTCGCTGGTGCTGGACAAACCTCGCCCGGTGCACCAATCCTTTGTGGCCGGTGTTCACATCCAGCAACTCGACCAGGATCTGTTCGAACAGCTCGTCGGACTGGCCAAAGCTCACAATGTCAGCATGTTCACCCTGCTGCAAAGTGCCTTCGCCTGTTTGCTCAGCCGCTTCAGCGGCGACAAAGACATCGTTATGGGGGTACCCAACGCTGGCCGCTTCAACAAAGAAGTGGAAAACCTCATCGGCTTTTTTGTCAACATACTAGTGTTCCGCAGCGATTTTTCAGACAACCCTGGTTTCGCAGACGTACTCGAAACTGCCCGCCAAGAAACCATAGAAGTGCTGTCCAACCAGGAAGTGCCATTCGAGTTTCTGGTGGACTCCATCAATCCGGTGCGCGACCTGTCCTACAACCCGATTTTCCAAATCAAGTTCCTCTACGAGCCCGATCACAGCAAAGGCATTGATCTTGGCAGTGACATCCAGATCAAATACCGTATGCTCGGTGAAGATCGCACCCGCTTCGATCTGGATTTAACCATCTACGAGGTCGACTCCACCCTGTACCTATCCTGGAGCTACAAGGAAGACCTGTTCCTGCCGTCCAGTATTGCCAACATGGCCAATTCCATGGAGCAACTGCTTTATCATGTGGCCAAGGATACCCAAACGCCACTTAGTCAGATTCCTCTGTGCAGCAACGACCTCAAACAACAATTGCTAAGTCTGTCTTGCGGTAAAACCGTGGCGGTTGACGGCAACAGCATCAATGAATGCTTGCACGACTTTACCGGACGCTACGGCGACAATGTTGCGCTGGTGGATGAAAACACCACCCTTACCTACCGACAATTGGAAGACAAGGTTAATCGTCTAGCCAACCATCTGCTGGATCTGGGGGTTGAACAAGGCGAGCCAGTTGCCATTTACCTGGAACGCTCGGCATTGCTGATGATAGCCATTTTGGCGACCATGCGCGTAGGTGCGGTTTATACGCCACTCGACAGCGTCGGCGGCAGAAAACGGATTGAATACATTGTCGAAGATGCGCAAATCGAGATCATGCTCTCCAGCAGCCAGCTGCTCAGCGGCGTCCCGCTCACCGGGGTAGACCTTGTGATGCTTGACGACTGGCAACAGGACGACTGGTTTGTCGAGTATGCCGGTGAAGCTCCAATACTCGACCTTGATTGCAACGACAGTGCATATCTGATTTACACCTCCGGCAGCACTGGCAAACCCAAAGGCACTGACATCAGCCACGGCGGTTTGCTTGATTATTGCGTATTCGCCCGGGACAATTACTATTCAGATGCGCTACAAGGCAGCATGGTTGTGACCTCTCACAGCTTTGACATCACTGTACCTGCCCTATTTGTGCCTCTGATGAAAGGCCACACGGTGCACTTTTTACCCACCGAGCAGACCCTCGAAGCATTGGCGGTCAAAATGCTGGACAGTGAGCCGATGTTGCTGCGCATGACTCCTGGTCATGTCAAAGCACTACTGGAGTTGCTCAGTGGTGACTATGACGGCCATCAGGCCTACGTGTTTGTCATCGGGGGAGAAAGCTTCGATGTGCCATTGGCCAAGCGCCTGCAGGCCCGCTTCCCCAACAGTCGAATCTACAACCACTATGGCCCCAGTGAAGCTGTGGTCGGCTGTTCGATGTTTGATGTGACTGCTGGGCTTGACCAATGCCGAGAATATCTGCCCATAGGGACCCCCATGGACAACCACCAGCTATTGGTGGTGGACGAAAAACAACAATTGTTGCCCAGAGGGTGTGTCGGTGAGCTGTGCATCGCCGGTGCCGGAGTGGCCAAAGGCTATTACAAAAACCCTGAACTCACCCGGACCAAGTTTGTCGACCTTGAAGGCATTGCTGGCAAAGGCTACCTTACCGGCGACAAGGTGCGCTGGAATGATCGGGGGCAGCTGCAATTTTTGGGACGAATTGACGAACAGATAAAACTGCGCGGCTACCGTATTGAACCTGAGGAAATTGCCAATGTCTTGCGTCAACAGCCAGGGATCACTGATGCCTGTGTGGTGCTGCAGGATCATCAAGACACCCAGCACCTCGCTGCCTATGTAGTGGGTGAGGGCAGTGTCGAAAAGCTGCAGGACGCCATCAGCAGATTGCTGCCCAAGTATATGCAGCCGTCGTTCTACATGTTCCTAGAGCAATTGCCACTGGGCCCCAGCGGCAAAGTCAATCGCAGCGCCCTACCTGTCATCGAGAGCAAGGCCAAAGAAAAACTCAAATATGTTGCGCCCACTACCCCCACCGAGCAGATCCTGTGTGAGGTGTGGCGACAGTTGCTAGGTGTTAAAAGGGTTGGTATTCACGACAATTTCTTTGCCTTGCGCGGTGATTCCATCCTCGCCATTCAGGCGGCCGCCCGCAGCGCCAAGCGCGGCGTACATTACAGCACTCGCCAGTTGTACGAAACCCCCACAGTGGCGGCACTGGCCAAGCAAACCAGTTGTGATGCGGTGCAAACGATTGACCAAGCACCTGTGAGCGGCAAGCTGCCGTTATTACCGGTGCAACAACGCTTTATTGAACAAGGAGCAGCACTAAATCACTACAACCAGTCGGTACTGCTTAAGGTCCCAAACACTTTGAGCATAACGCAGCTGCGCCCCATGCTTGACAAAATCATCGAGCGTCACGATATCTTGCGAGTACGCTTCAACGATGCCAATCAAGGCTTTTTTGCCGACGACTTCGGCCTAGACGACTGCCTGAATGAAACCGAAGTAGTCAAGCTCGATGCCGCCACCATTGAAAAGCTCTGCAGCGACGTCCAGACCAGCTTAAATATCCACGACGGCCCACTGATGCGCATGCTGCTGGTCAAAGACGCCGGACAAGCCCGCTTGTTCTGGGTTATCCATCACTTGTTGGTAGATGGCGTCTCCTGGCGTATCCTGCTCGAAGACCTGTCTTCGCTGTACGAACAGCACAGCAACGGCCAGGCGCTGTCTGTTGGCGATAAAACCCATAACTTGCGCGACTGGCACGAGCACCTTGTCCAGGTTTCTAACAGTGGCGCACTGAACGAACAAGTGGCCTTCTGGCAACAGCAAAAAGTGGCAGAATCCATTCAACCACACGACTGTCAAACCCGCAAAACCGAATGGACCAACCGTAGCATACAATGGCCTGCAGCCTTGACCGAAGCCCTGCTGACCAGTGCCGGTGAACCACTGCGCATGCAGGTGCAGGAAATTTTACTCAGCGCCCTACTGCTAGCATTCAAGCAGTCCGCAAACCTCAATGAGCTTTGCTTAACCCTCGAATCCCACGGCCGAAATACCGACGACGCAGATTGGGATCTCAGCCAATCGGTGGGCTGGTTTACTGCTAAATATCCGCTCAAGCTAAAAACGCCAGAGAGCAACACCGTCGATTTGCTCAAGTCAGTCAAAGAGCAATTGCGTCAGGTACCTTGGGATGGTATCGGTTTCGGTATTCTCAGTGAGTTGACCGATGATTCCGGACTGGAACACTTTGCTGGAGATGTGTTATTCAACTATCTCGGCCAGTTTGACCAGCTTAGCCAAGGTCATGGACTGTTCGAATTTACCAACGAGTCCACCGGTTCCTCCATGGGAGCCGATTTTGTGCCTGAAGAGGCCATATTAATCAATGCCCTGGTGGTCGAAGGACAACTGCGTTTTGACATTGCCCTAGATGCTGCCCGAGTGTCAAAAGTAACTTTGAAAGCCCTTGCTGACAGCCTTTACAATGCATTGGGTGAGGTCATCGACTGTCTTGGCCAATGTAAGCCGGGTAAGCACTTGACACCAAGCGACTTCCCGCAGGCCTTCGTCACTCAAGCAGAGCTGGAGAAACTCAGCGACGGCCAGACCATACAGGATCTGTATCCGGCCACTGGATTGCAATCCGGTTTGCTGTATCAAAACGCCCTGAATCCGGGCACTTATGTCAATCAGGTCTTGATTGAGTTTGAAGGACTCAATCCGAACGCCCTGCGCCAGGCTTGGCTGCAATTGGTTGAACGTCATGAAGTGTTACGTTCAAATCTGGTGTTGCTTGAAGAAGGTTACCATCAGCTTGTGCTCCCTGCCGTGTTGGATTGGAATCAGTCTGACCTGTCCGCACTAGATGACGCTGCCCAAGAGCATGTCATAGAAACAGACCGGCTCAACGACAAGGCCGGACACGACATGGATGAAGTATCACCGGTCATGCGTTTGCGCCTGTACAGAGTCGCCGACACCAGCCACAAGCTACTGTGGTCCTATCACCATGTATTGTGGGACGGTTGGTCCAGTGCCATTCTCATTCGTGAGCTGCTTGCACTTTACCAGGCCAACGACGAAATGCGCAGCATCGAACTGCCAGAATCTATCGGTTTCAGCCATTATGTAAAATGGTTGTCCGGCCAGGACGAGCGGGCCGCTCGGGACTATTGGCGCGAAAGCCTTGCGCAGCTGGAGTCCATATCCCGCCTCCCTGCGCAGGCGTCGGACGAGCAAGGTAGAACCAATTACCACTTCACCCTTGACCGTGAACTGACAGCTCAGCTGACCGAGCTGTGCATCCAAAATGGTTGCACCATGAATGTGCTGTTCCAGTGTGCCTGGGCCTATCTATTGTTCCTCTACACAGCCTCCAGCAAGGTAGTGTTCGGCACTGTGGTATCGGGCCGACCGGCAGCACTGGATCAGGTGGAAAACATGGTAGGGCTGTTCATCAACACCATTCCAGTGGTCAGCCACATCGATCCGACCATCAACTGGCATGACTGGATGGCGCAAATGCAGCACCAACAGGTATGTGCCGATGAGTACAGCTATCTGCCGCTGCAGGACATCATCGCCGGCTCCGACTTCCCGGACTTGTTTGAATCTTTGCTGGTGTTTGAAAACTACCCTGTAGATGAAGCTGCTGACAGTGACAGCAAAAATGGCCTTCAGGTCAAAGGCGTACAGAGGCATGAAGGCACACACTACGGGGTGACCCTCATCGTCAAGGCAGGTGAGCAGCTCAATGTCGAAGTTCAGGTGGCCAACGGTCATTATGACATGAACATCATGTCCGGCGTGGCCAGCCACTTCGAGCAGATCCTCACCCAACTGCCCGGATGCAGCAACGAGCCAGTCTGTGATCTGCCGATCCTGACACCACAGCAGTTATCCTTCCTCGAAGATGTCAATAATACCGCCGAATCGTTGGACTACGAACAGTGCATGCATGACCTGTTTATCGAACAAACCCAGCTGACCCCAGATGCGGTGGCGCTGGTGGATGATGAAGGCGAACTGACTTACATTCAGTTATTTGCTTTGGTGTCGGCGCTGCATCAGCAACTGCTGACTCATAACATCCAACTACAAGAGCCTGTGATCGTGCGCATGCCCAAAGGCCGCTGGCAGTTGATTGCCGCCACTGCCATCATGATGGCCGGCGGCGCTTATCTGCCCCTTGAAATCTCCTGGCCCCGAGAGCGTTGCGCCAAGGTTATTCGCAAGTCCGGTTGTCACCTAGCCTTGGTGATTGACGACAAGGATGCCCCGGAGGATATCGCACATGTCAATGTAGCCAACCTGTCGTTGCAATGTGCTGATCCGCTGGCTGCTGCTCAGGATTTTGTCAGCGTCCAAAAACCCACCGATTTGGCTTACATCATCTTTACTTCCGGCTCCACCGGTGAACCCAAAGGAGTGGCCATCGAGCACCGCTCAGTGGTCAACACTCTGCTGGATATCAACAACAAGTACGGGATCACAGCGGCAGACAGAGTACTGGCGGTCTCGGCACTCAGCTTCGACCTGTCGGTCTATGACTTGTTCGGCCTGCTCGCCTGCGGCGGCAGCATCATCTTCCCGAGTCACGACCGGGCCATGGAGCCTGCCCACTGGGCCAGCCTGATTGAACAACATCAGGTCACCTTGTGGGACACGGTACCGGCCTCGGTGGAACTGTTGGTTGAACAATTTGACTTCCTGGGTCGCCCCAGCACCGCCCCCATCCGCAACGTACTAATGAGTGGTGACTGGATTGATCCAGCCTTGCCGAAGCGCATTTGGAACACTTTTGAAGGTGCTAATGCAGTCAGCATGGGCGGCGCCACAGAAGGTTCGATCTGGTCAATTTTCTATCGTATCACCCAAGACACCAGCGGCTGGAAGTCGGTGCCCTATGGTAAACCTTTGGCCAACCAAAGCTTCCATATTCTTAACGAAAACCTGCAGCAGGTACCGCCTGGTGTAGTCGCCGAATTATTCATAGGCGGTGTCGGTGTGGCCCGTGAATACTACGGTGATCCTGACCTGTCCGCCTACCGCTATATCCATCACCCGGGACTGGGCCAACGCTTATACCGTACCGGTGACATGGGTCGCTACATGAGCGATGGCAACATTGAGTTCATGGGCCGAGTGGACGATCAAGTCAAGATCAACGGGTTCCGCATTGAAACTGGCGAAATTGAACAACAGCTGAGCGCCCTTGAAGGTGTTTACGCCTGTCTGGTGACGGTCAACAAACTTGAGTCGGGTATAAACACCCTAGTGGCTTATGTACAGCTGAACAAAGACAGTAAGTTTTACGAAAGCAACCTCGATGAACAGTTCCGTAAAGCGCTGTCGGCCAATTTGCCAGCGTACATGATCCCACAATTCTTCGTTTCGATTGAAAAGTGGCCATTAACAGCCAATGGCAAAGTCGACAAGAAGTCTCTGCCGAAGCCAAACATCTCCTCGCTGCTGACCGCCTACGAGGCGCCTACAACGGAATCTGAACAGCAGATGACCGAGATCTGGGCACAGCTGCTCAATGTGGATGTCCAGGTGGTGGGCGTCAATACCAACTTCATGGAACTGGGCGGCAACTCGTTGCTGGTAATTCGTATGGCTGCCAGGGTGGAGCAGCAAATGGGGGCCAAACTTGAATTGCGTCAAGTGTATGAACACCTCACCATCCGGCGCTTGTGTGAATTTCTTGATATCAACCGCAAACAGCAAAGCATTGCCGAACAACTCTATGACATGGATGACTTTGGCATAGAGGAGATCTCCCTGTGAGTAATGCCGCGCAATTGATGAATACCTTGCTGGACAAGCATATTCTGGTGACCTGCAAAGATGGCGAACTGTCGGTCAAGGCACCCAAGGGTGCCCTGACCAAAGACATCGTAGAGCAACTGAAAAGTAATAAAGCGGCCCTGGTGGCTTATTTGCAAGGGTTTTCGGACGAGGGCGCCGGCAGGCGCATCGAGCCGGTGGCCCGTCCTGGCAATGGCTTGATGCCCTTATCGTTTTCCCAGCGGCGGCTTTGGCTGATCGACAGCCTGCAAGGCGGCGCTGCCGGATACAACATCTTCATGCCGTTACTGGTGCATGGTCCGTTGGACGTGGACCTGTTGCAACAAGCATTTGAAGCCATTATCAAGCGGCATGAAGTGCTGCGTACCGTGTACGTCGAGCATGACAATCAGCCGTGGCAGAAAATTCTGCCAGAAGGGTCGTTCGGCCTCAAAAGGTTGGACTTGTGCGCCCTGGAAGGTCAAGAACAGCATCTGGCGTTGGACCAAATCATCGCTGATGACGTCAACACCGTGTTTGATCTGACCCGTGATACCATGATCCACGCCACTATTGTGGCGCTGGATGAAAACCAGCGTCATGCACTGCTCATCAACATGCATCACATCGCCTCGGACGGCTGGTCGATTCAGGTGTTGCTAAACGATTTTCTGGCTGCCTATCGCGAGCTGGCAGGCCAAGGAACGGCGCTCAAGCCCCTTGAACTGCAATACGCCGACTTTGCCACCTGGCAAAACGACAATCTGGCCGGCAAAGAGCTGGAAAACCAGCTTGATTACTGGCGCAACCAGCTGGCAGGATTGCCGCCAATCTATCCGTTACCACTCAGCAATCCGCGCCCGGACGTCAAAGGTTTTGTCGGTAACAAACGCATAGGCCAGTTGCCTGAAGCCACAGCCCAAGGACTGCAACGCACCGCCCGACAGTTCGGCATGACCCCATTCATGCTGCTGCACGGCGCGCTGGCGCTGGTGATGGCCCGTCACGCCGGTGCAAGCGAGTTTGTCATCGGTACCCCGGTGGCCAACCGCAACCACGCCGAACTCAAAGGGCTGATCGGCTGCTTCATGAACACCCTGGTTCTGCGCACCCGCATCGATTTTGATTCGGTGAACGCTTATCTGGAGCACATCAAGAAAGTCGGTCTCGATGCCCAGCTCAATCAGGACGTGCCGTTCGAGCAACTGGTGGAAGTACTCAAAGTACCCCGTTCCACCTCCCACGGCCCGTTGTTCCAGGTATTGTTGACCACCAACAATGACTACGGTGTCGGCGCTCAGTCCGGCACCCGCCAGGAGCTGGTGCCCGGCGTGGCGTTTGAACCGCTCAAGTCCGACACCGAAAACGCCAAATTCGACATCAGTGTGGAGATCCAGTCGGGTGACAACGCCGTACGCATTTTGTGGGTCTATGACGTGGAGCTGTTTGACGCCGCCTACATCGACTCATTGAACAGTCACCTGTGCAATGTGCTGCGCCAATTCGCCGCATTGTGCGACCAGTCGACCCAACGCCTGGAAAACATAGCGCTGTCTTCGATTTCCCTGCTTGATGATGCCGAAAAAGCCCAGTTGCTCGGCGCTTATCAGCGCAGCGGTGACCCCTACCCTGCCGACAAGTGCCTGCAACACAGCATTGCAGAAGCTGCGACCAAACATGCCGGCGACATCGCACTGGAATTTGGCGACCAATCCCTGACTTATGCCCAGCTAGATGCGGTGACCAACCGTCTGGCACACTATCTGGCAACTGAGCATCAAGTTGGCCCCGACACCCTGGTCGGTGTCTGTATTGAGCGCAGCGTGGAGATGGTGATCGCCATTCTGGCTATTCTCAAAGCCAACGGTGCCTATGTACCGCTGGACCCGAATTACCCGCCGGGCCGTCTGTCATTCATGATAAGTGACAGCGGCGTCAAAACAGTCCTTACCAAACGATCCCTCGAAGCGGTATTGGCCGACGAGCCGGTGCAACAGGTTTGGCTGGACGGCCTTGGCAAAAGCGAGCTGTCCTGGCTTGCCGACTACAGCAGCGAAGGCTTCACCCCGGCGGACAGCTGCGCCCATCAGCTAGCTTATGTGATATACACCTCCGGCTCCACCGGAAAGCCCAAAGGTGTGGCGGTCGAGCACCGCTCGGTGCAGAACTTCCTGCAAAGCATGACCGACACCACGGCGGTCAAACCTGACGATGCAGTGATGTTTCTCACGTCCATCAACTTCGACATCCATGTGCTGGAACTGTATTTGCCACTCATCAATGGCGCCAAACTGGTATTGGTCAACGAAGCCCAGGCGGCAGACCCGGCACAGCTGGGCGAGGCCATTGAGCGTCATCAGGTCTGCCTGATGCAAGCCACACCGGCCACTTGGAGGATGTTGCTTGAAACCGGCTGGCAGTTGCAACGGCCTTTGACCATGTTGTGTGGTGGTGAAACCCTCTCCCGCGAGCTTGCCGAAGCTTTGGTTGCCAAAGTGCCCCAAGGTACCCTGTACAATATGTACGGCCCCACCGAAGCTACCGTTTGGTCCAGCGTAGACAAGGTCGACCCGGCTTGCATTACCCTGGGTCAACCCATTATCAACACTCAGTTGTACATTCTCGATGATCATCTCAACCTAGTGCCCAACAACGTTCCAGGCGAACTGTATATCGGCGGTGAAGGACTGGCCCGGGAATACCTCAATCGCGAGGCATTGACCGCGGAGCGATTTGTCCGTAACCCTTATCACAACGAAGGTGACGACAGCCACGGTGAACGCATTTATCGTACCGGCGACTTGGTGCTGAGCGATCCCGAGGGTCGACTGAGATTCATCGGTCGTTGCGACGATCAGGTCAAGGTCAACGGCTTCCGTATTGAGCTTGGCGAAATTGGCTACCAAATCCAATCCATGGAAGAAGTGGAATCAGCGGTGGTTGTGGTCCGTGATGTGGCTGACAGCAAACTACTGGTGGCTTACCTACGTTTCTATGAACACCGCGAGCTGGATGCGACATGGCAAGAACAGCTGCAAGCGAGGCTGGAACAAAGCTTACCCACCTACATGCGTCCGGCCTTGTTTGTCGCCGTGGAACAGTGGCCACTGACCCCCAACGGCAAAGTTGACAAAAAACGCCTGCCCGCCCCAGATGCCGCCTTGAGCTCAAACGAGTACGAAGCGCCAAGCACCGAACTGGAGCACGATCTGGTTGCGCTGTGGGCCGAATTATTGTGTCTGAATGCCGACAGCATCGGTGTGACCGACAACTTTTTCAGCCTTGGCGGTCATTCACTGTTGCTGGTACGCCTTTTGTCTATGGTCAAACAGCGCCATGATGTGGAACTGGCCGTATCAGCAGTGTTCGCCAATCCGACCATCCGCCACTTGGCACGGGTTTTGAGTGACAGTTCACAGGCACAGCACAAACTGATGGTACTGGAAGACCGTCAAGGTCTGTTGCCGGTGTCGTTCGCCCAGTATCGTTTGTGGCTGATTGATAATCTGCAAGGCGGTTCGCCTGAGTACAACATGCCGCTGGTCTTCCATGTTGACGGCCCCGTCAACCTCGATTGGGTGCAACAAGCCTTTGCCGCCATAGTGGCCCGCCATGAAGTGCTGCGCACGGTTTATCTGGATGACAACGGCGAAGCCCGCCAGTTTATCTGCACCGTGGAAGCGACTCCTTTTGCCCTACAAGTTCAGGATGTGAGCCACTTTGAAGGCGCCGCCCTAGAGATGGAGATCAAGTACAGGGTCGAGCAGGAGATCATGCAGCCGTTCGACCTGCAACAGGACCTGATGCTCAGGGTCAACTATTTGAAAATGTCCCCAGACAGCGGCGTGCTGCTACTCAACATGCACCACATTGCTTCGGACGGTTGGTCTTTGGAAGTGCTCAAAGGGGAGTTTTTCGCCCTGTACGAAGCTTTCAGCCACAACAAGGCCAACCCGCTGCCGGAGTTGACCGTGCAATATGCCGACTTTGCCCATTGGCAGAGGGAACATCTACAAGGTGAATTGCTCGACATCCGGCTGGCTTACTGGGAAAAGCAACTGGCGGACTTGCCAGTAGTGCACTCCCTACCACTGAGCTTCCTGCGCCCCAAGACCAAGCAGTCAATAGGCGCCAGCTGGACCGCCAACATCGGTGCCGGTCTATCCGACCAGCTGCAGCAGGTGGCCAAACACTACCAGCTAACCCCGTTCATGTTGATGCACGGTATGTTGTCGTTGTTACTTTCGCGCCATTCCAACAGTCAGGACATCGTCATCGGCACGCCGGTGGCCAACCGATTGCAGTCCGAGATCAACCCGTTGATTGGTTTTTTCGTCAACACCCTGGTGATGCGAACCAACACCGGGCAGCGAACCCTCGGCGAATACTTCGGCCATGTCAGACAGCAGCACCTAGACGCCCAATCCCATCAGGATGTGCCGTTTGAACTGCTGGTGGACAAACTCAAGGTGCCCAGAAGCGATGCCCATACCCCGCTGTTTCAGATCATGCTGAGCATGAATACAGGCTATGAAGTGGACCAGCACGGCGAAAATGTATCGTCCAGCCTGGCAGACATCAAAGTGAGCCCGTACACCAACGATGTGGTACAGGCCAAATTCGACCTGGATTTAAATCTCAACTTCACCGCTCAGGGCATGGTACTACGCTGGACTTATGACGTCAGCCTGTTCAAAGAAGCATATATCCAGCGCCTGCAAAGCGACTTTGAACGTTTGCTCGGTCAATTGGTGGCACACAGCCAGGTCGAACAACCGCTCAATGGTCTGAACATGCTGTCCGCTAGGGAACAACAACGCCTGCTGAAGGAACGCAACGCAACCGCCGCTGAGTATCCGGCCAAGCAATGCATCCATCACTACTTTGAGCAACAGGCACAGCTAAACCCTGAACAAACTGCCGTGGTGTATACCGATATCCGTCTGGACTATCGCACGGTCAATGAAAAAGCCAACCGGCTAGCCCATTACCTGCGGTCAAACCATAGCGTTGGACCGGATACCCTGGTGGGGTTGTGTATCGAGCGCGGTATGGAAATGGTGATTGGCATTTTGGCAATCCTCAAGGCTGGTGGCGCCTATGTGCCACTGGATCCGAACTATCCACACGAACGCCTCAACCACATGCTCAAGGACAGCAACCTACAACTGGTGTTAGCCCAAGAGCACCTGCGCCAAAGCCTGCAAGGTGAAGGTATTGACTACAAGGGCGCCCTGTTGGTGCTGGACAACCTCGCAAACGACGACAGCGACCAGCCTTGGGCTGACAGCCCGGCTAACAACCTGTCCGCCGACGAGATTGGTTTGACATCAAACAACCTCGCCTATGTGATTTACACCTCAGGCTCTACCGGCCTACCTAAAGGCGTAATGCTGGAACATCAAAGCGTGGTCAATTATCTGATCAATGTGCAGCAGTATCCCCATCATGATATTCAGTGCACCGTAATGTCCACCTCACTCAACTTTGATGCCACAGTCACACCGCTGTTCGGTGCCTGGGCACGCGGCGTTTACCTGAATATCGTGCCGGAAACGGACAACCAGTTTGATCATCTACTGGCCATCCTGCAATCGGATGTGGCTGCCTTGTTCAAACTTACCCCTGCCCACTTGCAAGGCCTGGATGTACAAGCGCCAATCCACGCCAGGCACGTGCTGGTCGTTGGTGGTGAAGCCTTCTCCCAGGATTTAGCTCGCAAGATGGCGCTGTTGATGCCTAACAGCCTGTTCATCAACGAATACGGTCCGACGGAAGCTACCGTGGGCAGCAGCTATGAGATATTTGGTCAATCCGACATGGCCAATATGGCTGATGCGTCCGAGATCAGCATAGGTCGCCCTATCCCCAATACCCAATTGCTGATATTGGGCAATGACGGTGAGCTGCTGCCGGAAGGTGTCACCGGTGAATTGTATATCGGCGGTGCTGGTTTGGCCCGTGGCTATCTCAACAATGCCAAAATGACCGAACAACGCTTCATTGCCAATCCCTGGCATGATAGTTCCAGTCCGGACAGCTCGGCGCGCCTCTACCGCACCGGCGACTTGGTACACTATCTCGAAGATGGCCGCCTGATGTTTGCCGGACGGGTAGACCACCAGGTCAAGGTACGCGGCTTCCGCATTGAGCTTGGCGAAATCGAGCATCAGCTGAACCTGTTGCCCGAGGTGGATACCGCTCTCGTGCAGGCCACAGACATTGCCGGAGCCACCCAGCTAGTCGCTTATGTGCAACCGGCCCAACCAATGTCCCAGGTCGATTGGGATACTTTTGTCCAACAGGCCAGAGCCAATATTGCAGCGCATTTACCTGAATACATGGTGCCGGCGCTGTTCACTATTGTCAGCCAATGGCCTTTGACATCCAACGGCAAAATAGACAAGAAGCGCCTGCCTGAGCCTCAGCTGCTCGGCGCAGACGACAGCTATGTCGCGCCGCAGACGGATATCGAAGTTGTCCTAGTGGATATTTGGGCCGAACTGCTTGACCTACCCGCGAACAAACTCGGAGTCCAGGCCAACTTCTTTGCCCTAGGTGGCCACTCGCTGCACGTCATCCGGATGAAGCAAAGCATTCAAACCCGGCTCGATCTGAGCATCGAGCCACGCAAAGCTTTCGAGCTGCCCACCATCCAATTACTGGCTGAGCATCTAGACAGTGTTCGCACACAAAATTATCTCAAAGAAAAAGAAAAAGACATCACAGTATTGAGTGAAGGCACCCTATGAGTATTTCTCTTTTAATAAGAAAAGCAGCGGATTCGGGAATTTTCCTCTACGCCGAAGAAGGCCAGTTGAAATTCAAGGCTACAGTGCCGACTTTTCCTGAAGAGCTGAAAGGACAAATTCAAGGCCAAAAACAGGCGATCATCGATTTTTTTTCCCAGCAGGACAGCGGCGATTACACCAACATTGGAATTGCAGCAATCGAGCGCAACACCCCAGATTTTCCATTGTCTTTTGCCCAGCAGCGCTTTTGGTTCATGGAGCAGTTGGAAGGCAGCAGTGCCCACTACAACATGCCCATTTCCATCAAGGTCACCGGAAATTTCGACATTGAGGCGGCAGAAGAGGCGCTTAAGCAGGTCGTTGCCCAAAATGAAATTCTGCGCACTACCTATCACTGGATAGACGACGTGGCGATGCAACGCATCCATCAGGATGTCGAACCCAAGTTTACCCGCTACCAGGTCAAGCAAAGCGACGAAGGCCTAGAGGCGGAAATCAAGGCATTGATCACCGAAGAAACCCAAGCCACCTTTGACCTCAGCCAAGATGTGATGATCCGCGGCGCCTGGATCCAGGTTGCCGAATACAAAGATGGCGTTGAAGGTGTATTGGTCCTTACCGTCCACCACATTGCCGGTGACGAAGGCTCCACCAAGTTGTTGACCAGTCAGTTCAACCAAGCCTACGCCCAGATCGTGCGCGGTGTGACTGACAGTATGGCCAAACCGGACATCCAGTATCTCGATTACGCCATCTGGCAGCGGGAGCAATTTACCGGTGCGATTCTGAAAAGAGAGCTGGATCACTGGAAAACCTATCTTGACGGTATCCCAGAGCTGCACAGTATCCCTACCGACTACCCGCGTCCGCCGACCCAGAGCTTTAGGGGCAAAACCGTGGTCACCCAACTGGGTGCCGACTGGGTCTCCCGTCTGCAGAACACCTGCCGCGCCCAGCAACTGACGCCGTACATTTATTTGGAAACCGCCTATGCCTACCTGTTGGCCCAGTACGGCAACACCAATGATGTAGTGATCGGCAGCCCGTTCGACTTGCGCGACTCCGATCAGCTCTCCTCGGTGATGGGCTGTTTCGTCAACAGCATTCTTATTCGCAACCAATTCGACAGTAACGACACCTTCAACCAGCTGCTGCGAAAAAACCGTGAAAATGTGTTTAAGTGCTTCGGTCACGCCCAAGTGCCTTACGACATGGTGGTATCTGAGCTGGGCCATAGCCGCAACACGGCCTACAGCCCTGTCAACCAGTTGCGTTTCTCCTTCATGGATCAGACCCAGGGCGGCAGCGAAGGGCAAAGCGTGCTGGGCCTTAAGCTTGAGCCCATCGCCGGTGAAGTAGTTGACGCCAAGTTTGACCTAGTGCTAGTGGCTAGCCTGAGCCAAAATAACCTTCGTTTTGTCTGGTCTTACAACACCGACATCTTCAGTGAGCAGACCATCAGCAATCTGGCCGATGCCTTCAATGTCCTTCTCGAAAGCGTGTTGCTCAACGGTCAGCAAAAACTGGCCCACATAAACGTAGTAGCAGGTGGGCAAGTGCAACAGCTGGAGCAATGGGGTCAAGGCCCTGTTGTTGAACGACGGCAACCTCTGGTAGCACGCTTGTGCGAGCAGTTGATCAAAGGCTGCGACAGTGCTGCACTGCATTTTGAAGGCAGCATCATGAGCCATGCTGAGCTGAACAGCAGGGTCAACCGTTTGGCCAATTACCTGCAATCCAAAGGAACCAAGCAGGTGGCACTACATTTGGAGCGCGGTTTTGATACCGTCACTGCAATATTGGCCTGTCTCAAAGCCGGTGTTACCTATGTGCCCTTGGATACCAACAGCCCTGCAAAAAAAATTCAGGCCATTTTGGCCAACAGCAAGATCGTCACCCTGTTGTGTCAAAAGCTTCACCGGGCACAGTTGCAGGCTTTTGAAGTCGAGACTTTGGCGCTCGACAGCTATGATATGCAGACCGCTCTAGAGCAAGCCGGTGATGAGGAACCCCAGTGGCAATCCTGCCCTGAGCAGCTGGCCTATGTGATCTATACCTCTGGCTCCACTGGTGTGCCAAAAGGCGTGGGTGTCAGCCAGAACAGCCTAGATAATTTCTACTCGGTGTTTGAAGCCCAGTTGCAGAGTTTGGGGCTGGATACGGACAGCGGCTGGCTGTGGAATGCTTCTTACGCCTTCGATGCCTCACTAAAAGCCATTGTGGCTTTGTGCCGTGGCCATCACCTAGTATTGGCCAGTAAAATGCAAGCCCAAGATCCCAACGAGCTTGTCAGCCTACTGCATAGCAGCAATATTGAAGTGCTCAACGTGCCACCGTTGATGATGGAACTGGTAGTGCCTTTGTTGCAACAGCAAAAACTGGCTAAACACCTGATTGTCAGTGGTGATGTGGTTAGTAGCGAACTGTGGCAGGTAATCCGCAATTACCTCGACGAGCACGGCCGTAAAGGTATCAACGCCTACGGCCCGACCGAAGCTACAGTCAACGCTACCTACGGCATGATTGAAGGCGAACAGCCGCACATTGGTTGCCCTGTGGTCAACAGCCAGGCCTGGGTCCTCAATGACAACCTGCAAAAAGTCCCGGTGGGCGCCGCAGGTGAACTGTATCTCAGCGGTGACAACATCGCTTCGGGCTACCTCAACGATGTTGCACGCACTTCCGAAAACTTTATCTCCTGCCCCTGGGCGCCGGGCAAAGTGCTGTACCGTTCCGGCGATTTGGTACGTTTCAACAACCTGGGCCAATTGCAATTCCTCGGTCGGGTGGACAACCAGGTCAAAATCCGCGGATTCCGGATTGAGCTGGATGAAATTCAGCAAGCTATCAGCAGCTGTCAAGGCGTTGCGGTCGCCGTGGTGGTGACCGCAGGCGAAGGGGCTTCCAAAGAGATCCACACTTACGTTCAGCTCGACAGCCAAAGCGATGAGTCCGCCCTGCGCGAACACCTGCTTGCTCAACTAAGTGATGCGCTGCCCCAATACGCCCTGCCGAGTAAATGGGTATTCGTCAGAGAAATGCCTTACACTGCCGGTGGCAAAATCGACCGTCAAAAACTGGTGTTCCTTCAAAACAGCACAGTTGCCCAAGACGAAGCCAAAAGCCCGGCATTAGAGAAAGAGGCCATTGCCAATACCGCACAATTTTCGGTCAAAGAACAGCTGCGTAAGGTTTGGTTGGGCTTGCTGGATGTTGATCAGATCAGCGATGACGATGACTTCTTCCGCCTCGGCGGACACTCCATGCTGGCAGTCAAAATGTTGTTTGAGGTTGACCAGTTGTTCGGTGTCAAACTAACCATTCGCGATCTGTTTGTGAACGTCAGCCTAGCCACGCAGGCTTCTTACATCGAAAGCTTAATGTCGGAACCTGAACCACAAGAGCAAGCACAACTTGAAGCTGAGCCGTTGGAAGAAAAACAGCCGCTGGAAGGTCGATCGTTGCCTACCTCCTTTGCCCAGCAACGCCTGTGGTTTATCGACTCCATGCAAGGCTCTAGCGAAGAGTACAACATTAGCTATGCGGTGAAGTACCAGGGCGCGCTGGATTTAGCCGCCGCCAATCAAGCCATTAGCCGCATTATCGAGCGACAAACCAGTCTGCGAACCGCGTTTGTTCAGCAAGACGGCGAAGTATTCCAAAAGGTCAACCCGGCTGAAAGCTTTGCTATCCAGGACATCAACCTGCCGCCGGATGCCGATGAAGACGCTATCAAAAGGGCGGTGCGTGAACACGCCATGGCTCGTTTCGACCTGTCTGCGGACCTTCTGGTGCGGGTAGCCCACCTCAAACTGGCGGATGAAGACGGAAAGGCCCAAGGGCTAATCGTCTTCTGTACCCACCATATAGTCTCCGATGCCTGGTCCATGGGCCTGTTCGTCAAAGAGTTCGTTACCGAGTATAGTGCGCTGCTCAAAGGTCAGGACAGCCCGATTGCACCTCTGGCGATGCAATATGCCGACTTTGCCGCCTGGCAGCGTAACCAGATGGCCACTGAAGGATATCAATCCCAGTTGGATTATTGGCAAAAACACCTAGCTGGTCTGCCTGCGGTGCACGGCTTGCAACTGGACAACCCGCGTCCGGAGAATAAATCCAACAAGGGTGAGTTGATTAAGTTCGAATTATCCGCCACTACAAGCAACTATATCGTAGGGTACGCCAAGCAATTGGGCATCACCCCATTTATGTTGGTGCATGGCGTATTGGCCAAGCTTATCTCCATTCACAGTCGCAACAGTGATGTGGTGATCGGAGCGCCAATCATTGAGCGTCCATTCAAAGAGCTCAGCTCGGTGATTGGCCTGTTCATCAATGCCATGGTACTGAGGGTCGACACCGCACAGGAGACGGTCAAAGACTACTTTGATCACGTCAAGCAAGTACACATGGATGCCCAAACCAACAGTAACATTCCTTTCGAAAAACTGGTTGAAGCTCTCAACTCCCCGCGCAGCCGGGCCTTCACCCCACTATTCCAGATATTGCTCAACTTTGACACCACCGGACGTTCATCGCTGGCCTTGCCTGGCCTGGACATTAGTCCGGTCAGTATCAACACCAACGAAATCAAACACGACCTAGAAGTCAACGTCCAGTTTTCCGATAAGGGCGCCTTAGTTCACTGGGTTTATGACTCCACCCTGTTCAATGACAAGCACATGCAGGACATGGTAGATGGTTTTGTCACATTACTGGACAACCTGTTGACAAACAGCAGCGACCAGTCCATGAAGCTACTGCTTGCCATAGACAGTAGCGATATGAGTAAGGCCTTCGCCGACTGTCAAGTTCAGGGCCAGCCTCCGGCAGTCACAGAGTCGTTCTTGACCCGGGTCGCCACTGCCGCCCAGTTCAGTCCGGACGCGGTGGCGGTCAGTTGTGGCGTACTGACTCTGGATTATAGAACCCTCGAAGTTCGCTCAAACCAGATGGCCCACGCCCTGATCGAGATGGGTTTTGAAGTCGGTGAGCTGGCCGGTGTCTGTCTTGACCCATCACTGGACATGGTGGTTTGTGTACTGGCCATTCTCAAAGCCGGAGGTGCCTATGTGCCGCTAGACCACCAACAGCCCAAAGAGCGATTGGTCAAACTGTGTCAATCGGCCGGTCTGGAGTGGATCTTGTCATCTCAAAAATTCTTCGACAATATTCCGGTGACCGGCATGGACCTTATCAATATCGAAGGTTGTGCCGCCGAACATCCGGAGTATGGTCACTTCAGCCGCGAAGCGCCACAGGTTGACGTAGCAGGCGATCAATTGGCTTATGTCATCTACACCTCTGGCTCCACCGGAGAACCCAAAGGAGTAATGGTTGAACGAGATCAGCTGACACATTACATCAGTCACTGCCGCCACTACTATGAGCAAACCAGTGTGACCGGAGCCCTGGTGGCGACACCGCTGATCTTTGACGCCACCGTCACCAGCTTGCTGGCACCTTTGGCATACGGCAAACAGGTTACCCTGCTGCCGCAGGACACCGAACAGATGTTCCCGGCCATTCTTGATACCCTGTTTGGCGACAGCGACTGGCTGATCAAATTGACGCCGGCTCACCTGGTCGGCTTGCGTTTGGTGCGTGAGTTGCTTCCCAACCAAGCGCGCGCCCACCTGTTCGTCCTCGGCGGCGAACAGTTGACTTGGGACATGCTACTGCCTTGGCGCCACTATCTGCCGAACAGCACCTTCATCAACGAGTACGGCCCGACTGAAGCTACCGTTGGCTGTACCACCTATTACGTATCGCCACAAGATACGCTGCGCCGCAGTGGCGTGGTCCCTATCGGCCACCCCATTGACGGCATGCAGATGCTGCTTCTGGACGACGAAGGCAACCCTGTAGCACCGGGTTCGGTGGGTGAGCTGTATATCGGTGGTGCTGGGGTGACCCGTGGCTATATCAATATGGATGATGTCAACGCCGGACGCTTTATTGAATTCGATATGGGTCCGAAAGGTCGTTTTTATCGCAGTGGCGATTTGGCCAGAATACTGGCCAATGGCGAGCTGGAGTATCTTGGCCGTGCCGACGAACAGGTCAAAATTCGCGGTTATCGTATCGAGCTTGAAGAGATAGAACACCAGCTGCTCAGCCATGAAGGTGTAGCGGCCGCTGTAGTATTGAAAGTCACCGATGCTTCCGGTGACGACAGCCTTGGCGCCTGGCTGATCCCCGCCGACAAGACGAACGGTGAACAACTGATCGCTCCTTTGCGTCAGCACCTCAAAGCCAAATTGCCGTCGTTCATGTTGCCTTCGGCATTTCATTTGGTGGATGCCATTCCATTGACCACCAACGGCAAGGTCGACAAATCCGCACTGCTGGCCATGGATATCGCCACAGACTGTGCCGCTCAGTATGTTGAGCCTGAAACCCCGACCGAACAAGAGCTGGCCAAGATTTGGTCGCGCCAACTTGGTCATCAAGTCGGCCGCAACGAGAACTACTTCGAACTCGGTGCACACTCCCTGATGGTCATGCGATTGTTGGCCGAAGTACGCAACACCTACGATATCCAGCTAAGTATCGCTGCAGTGTTTGAACACCCCACCCTGATGGAGTTAGCTGCCTACATTGATACCCAAGCTGGTATTGAATCGCAAAGGCCGCAAACCGATGAGCGCAACGAGCGATTCGAGGCCGTAGTCAAGGAGGTCGGCAACTGTGCGATCAAGCTCAACGAATCCCAATCGCCCCATACGGTATTTTGCTTCCATGCCGGTGCCGGAACCGCGTTTGTGTATCGCCATATCGCCACAGGTTGCGCCGATGTTGCCGGATTCTACGGATTCCAGCCGCCCCAGGTCCACTTGGGGCTGAGAAAGACCGACATGCATCAATTGTGTCAATTTTATGTAAAGCTCGTCACACGCATTCAACCTGAGGGTCCATACCATCTCATGGGCTTCTCTATGGGCGGTACAATCGCGTACGAAGTGGCACAACAGCTAAAGGCCATGGGCAAAACGGTTGCGCACATCAGTCAATTAGACAATCCCTATAATTCCTGGGAGAAAGACGATTCATGGAAACCCTGGTACTTCCCCATCCGACGGGCCTTCCAAGGCTATCTCGACCTGCATCTGGATTTTGACTGGACGCAACTTGACCAGTTGACCGAGCTCGAAGGCATGACTTTGCTAAAACAGGAGCTGGTCGACCTAGGTATTCAAATCGAAGGAGTGGAACGGTCAGCCTTTATTCCATACATGCAGTTCTTCTGTGACATGTATTTTATGTACGGCAAGTATCGCTCCAAGTCCTGTGATTTTGACATGGACATTTATGTGGCCGAGCAAAAGGTCGAACAATCCATGCACTGCAATGAATATCTGGACTGGGACCAGGCCACTTCAGGAAAACTGACCACAACCAATGTCGGTGGTGATCATACCACCATGTTGGTAGAACCACATTTATCCAAATTGGTGGCCAAGATCGCCAAGCGATTGCAAGAGGTAGTAAAACAATAATGACAGCACAATTGAATATCAGTGAAAAGGTCATAGACGTACAAGGTAATGCCCTACTGCTCAATGTAGATCAGGGAAACATGACTCTCAAGGATTGGGCCACAGCCCATGTTGACGAAATAGAGAACTGGCTGGCAAGCCGTGGTTCCTTGCTGCTCAGGGGGCTGCGTATTTCATCCAGCCGTCAATTTGGCCAGCTTCTCGAAGCCTTGTTCGGCGAGCCGCTGATCTCCTACAGTCATCGTTCCACACCACGCACAGAGCTGCGTGGTAATGTGTACACGGCCACCGAGTATCATTCGGACCAATTGATCCAGCAGCATAACGAACAAGCCTATACCAACATTTGGCCGATGCGGCTGGGCTTTTTCTCCATGCTGCCCGCGGAACAAGGCGGCGAAACACCCATCGCCGACAGCCGGGAGGTGTACCGCCGCATTCCCGAAGACATTCGCAACACCTTCGCCAAAAAAGGCGTCATGTATGTGCGCAACTTCTCCAACGTCGATCTGCCCTGGCAGGAAGTGTTTTGTACAGAAGACCGGGCAGAAGTAGAAGACTATTGCCGCGAAAATGACGTGACGTTTAAATGGATGAGTGGCAATGGCCTGCGTATCAAGCAAGTCCTACCCGCCATCTGCAAGCATCCGGACACCGGTGAAATGTTGTGGTTCAACCAGGCGCATCTGTTCCATGTATCCACCCTTGGATCGGAATTGAAAAGCGCTCTGCTCAGCTCCTTTGACTTGGAAAACCTGCCTCGCAACACCTACTATGGTGACGGTTCGCCCATTGAAGACGAAGTGCTTGATATTATTCGCAATATTTACGAGGACATCAAAATTCATTTCCCCTGGCAAAAAGGCGATTTGTTGTTGCTGGACAACATGCTTTTCAGCCATGGCCGGATGCCCTTCACCGGGGAACGCCAGACACTAGTCGGCATGACCCGACCGTTTAACTTGCTAGACGCGCAGCAATTTTGATAAGGCAGTGACAATGGACAATTTACAAAGTGTGATCAAAGAGATCCGTTATGCCTACGACAATGTACAACACTACAAACGTAAACTAGACGAGAATGGTATCGACCCGAAATCTATCGAAACCGTCGACGATGTAAGCGCTCTGCCGTTTACCTACAAGATCGATTACCGTAAAAGCTTTCCAGTCGGGGTGATAGCCAAAGGCTTTACTCTCAGCCACCCAATGTTGACCAAATCCAACAGCTCCGGTACTGCCGGAGAACGTTTGATAACAGTGGAAATCGGCATGCTGTTGTTGCAGCGGGCCATGGCTTGCTCCCAGATTCACGCGACGGTTGGCGAGGCGTTTCACCGTCAGGGGAGAAAAATCTGCCGATATGCTGCGCCCAACTGTTCGGATGTAGAATGCGCCAACCCCAACAGTGCACTTGAAGATCGCCTATTGCCGGATCAAACCCTGGTATTACCAGTCTACCACGACTTGATGACCACCTCGCAAAAGATGATTGACCAGGCCATCAATGAGGTCATTAGTTATCAGCCGGATCTGTTTTACGTCGACCCGACCCACTTCAGTTTCCTTCTGCGTCATTTTAAAAAGCAAGGTCAGCCGTTGCCGAATATTCCCGTAGTGACTTCATACTCGGCGGCCAATCTGGTGACCCGTCGCCAGATCACCGAGCTCTTCCCGCAGCAAACCCACTTTGCCGAGTTGCTATCCTCCTCGGAAATGGGTTGGATTGGCATGAGTTGTCCCGCCGGTCATATCCACCTGAATGACAACAGTTTTTACTTCGAATTTATCAACGGGCACGGCCAAACGGTCGCCGAGGGCGAAAACGCCGAGTTGTGTATCAGCAGCATCGACCAAGGTGCCTCACCCCATATTCGCTATATGACCGGTGATATGGTGCGCTACTACAGAGGCAAGTGTAAGTGTGGCAGTGAACACACCCGAGTTCACGTGCTCGGCCGGGCGACGCATTTCATTACTGACCGGCAAAAGCCGGTCATGTCACCCTGGGAGTTCGACCAGATCATACAAGCCCCTGAGTGGCTTGACGTCTACCAACTCGAGCAGCTCGAAAATGATGAGTTTGTGTTACGGATGATAGTCAATGATGGCTACAGCTCGGACGTAGAAAAACCCATAATCGAAGCATTCAAAGATCAACTGGGCAGGAACGTAAACGTCAATGTCATACTGCTCGATTATATCCCCGCGGAACGTTCCGGGAAATTCCAAGCTGTAAAGGGAGCCCTATAACCATGAACCCATCAGATGAATCGACAATCAACCAACTCGCAAGACAAATCGCGGGGGACTTTCCGGGGCTCAATGTCGAAGTTGACGGCCACAAGGTAACCTACCTGGACAATGCCGCAACATCCCTGAAGCCCCATGCACTGGTGGATGCCATCAATGAATACTACCTTGGTATCTCCTCCAACGTCCATCGTGGCAAGAGCTTTACTTTGGAAGTGGTATCCAACCGTTTTGAAGCCTGCCGTTACAAGGTGGCAGAACTGCTCAACTGCTCCGGCAACGAAGTGGTTATGCTCAGCAACACCACCGCCGCCATCAATATGGTGGCTACCGGTCTCAATCTAGAAAAAGAAGACAAAGTAGTGGTACTGTCCGATGCTCACCACTCCAACCTGTTGCCGTGGATGAAACATGCCGCCACGGAAATAGTCCACTTTACCGATAGCGGCATGCTGGATATCGATCATTATTACAAGTTGCTAAAACAACGCCCAAAAGTGGTCGCCATCAGCCACTGTTCCAACGTGACTGGGATTTACCACCCGCTGGAAGAAATGACCAAAGCTGCCAAGGAAGCCGGTGCCACTGTGGTGGTCGATGCAGCCCAATCCATTCCCCATCGTAGACTAGACGTACGCAAACTCAATGTCGACTTTTTGGCTTTCTCGGCGCACAAAATGGCCGGCCCCACAGGGGTTGGCATTTTGTACGGCCGCAAGGAAATGCTTGAAGCCCTCGACCCAATGTGTGTCGGCGGCGGAATGGTTGACTGGGTGGATACTGAACACTATCGACTACGTAAGATCCCTCACCGTTTTGAAGCCGGCACGCCTGACATCGCTGGAGCTTATGGTTTTGGTGCGACGTTGGATTATCTCAACAAAGTTGGCTTTGAACAGCTGGAAAAGCATGACCGGGAAATTGGCAGGCTCATGATGAACATGGCGCTCGATCGCGACTACATCCAAGTGGTCGGCGATCCAAAAGCAGACCGTGGCGCGGTATTGAGCCTGGGTCTGAAGCAGCTGGACCACCTCGACGACATTGCCAGAATATTGAGCGACTCCTATGGTATCGTCTGTCGTCACGGTCACCTGTGTGCACAACCATTTGTTAGCGCCCAGGCCAAGGGGGAGGTACTGCGAGTCTCTGCATACATGTACAACACAGCCGACGACGTGCGCTTGTTCTTCAATGCGCTGGACGAAATCAGCCCCATGTTTCTTCTATAAAAAGGAATAATCTATGGACATTATAAAAAAGAAGGCAGCGCCGTTTTATAAAAGGAAGCCCGTGATCATAGTGACCATCATCGGATTGGCCACACTGGCGATGTTCGCCCTGTCCAGTCTGCGCATCAGCGCCCACAGCGTAGATTCAGACCTGATCCTGACCAGCCAAGTACGTCAGGGCGACTTCTCCATCAAAGTCGCCGGACCGGGTATTCTGGCACCAAAGGACGTCCGGCTGGTCGCCAGCACAGTAGCTGGCCGAGTTGAACGCATTTTGCTGAGGGCCGGTGCCGAGGTCAAGCAAGGCCAGGTGATCGTGCACCTGGAAAACCCAGAACTGGTGCAACAAACTGAAGAGCTAGCCTGGGAAGTCGAAGCGATGGAGAAAGAAACCGTTGCGCTAAAAATACAGCATGAAACCCGCTTAATGGAAATGAGACGCCGTATGCTCCGTAATCAAATGGAATACTCTGTGGAAAAAATTCGCCTGGAAGCAGAAAAGGAACTGATTAACAAAGGAAATGCCACGGTGTCCAAAATTGACTATGAGAGCCGAAAAATGCAAGTTTCTAACTTAGAAACTACTATGGAGCTGGACAAAAACCTGCTGTCGCAACTGGAAAAGAACCTCGCCGCGGAATACTTGGCCCAAGAGGCTCGCCTGAACAGTCAGAAGAAAGCCCTCGAGCGGGCCCGCTTCCAGGTGACTTCACTAGAGGTCAAGGCACCTATTGACGGCATTTTGCAGGCGATGGAACTTGATGTCGGTCAACAGCTCATTGCCGGTAGCAACATCGCCCGTATCGCCGATAAAGATGACCTCATTGCCGAGCTGCAAATTCCGGAGTTGAGCGCCTCAGCCCTTGCCATCGGCCAGCGTGCCATTATCGATACTCGCTTCAACCAAATTGAAGGCAAAGTGATGCGCATTGACCCTGCGGTCACCAACGGTACCGTGCTGATTGAGGTGGAGCTGACCTCCGGCTTGCCTAGCGAAGCGCGCCCGGATTTGTCCATCAATGGAGAGATCTTGATAACGGAAAAACCCAACACCTTATTTGTCCGCCGGCCTGCCTTTTCCAAAGCCAACAATACTCTGGAAGTTTACAGGGTCAACAGCCAAACCAATGAGGCTGAAAAAGTCAGGGTACAGTTTGGATTAGCCTCAAGTCAGGAAATCGAAGTCGTCTCGGGCTTGAAAGCCGGCGATCAGATCATCGTCTCTGAAACAACTGACTTCTCGACCTTCAACAAGATCTCTATTCTGTGATTCGGTCTTGGCCCCGCTGGCTGGTAGCGGGGCCAGTACAGGAACAAAATCAACAGTCAAGTTTAACAACTAAAAATTAGGAATAATCGTTGTGAAAGAACTAATCAAACTCACTAGCCTCAACAAAATCTTTTCTACAGATGAGGTGGATACCCACGCGCTGGCCAGCATCGATATGGTGATCGAATCCGGAGAATATGTCTCACTGTCTGGCCCTTCCGGTTGTGGCAAATCCACCCTGCTGTCGGTGTTGGGACTGCTCGATACCCACACCTCAGGGCAATACCACCTAAATGGCCATGATGTCACCAATCTGGACTCCACCCAGCGCGCTCACATTCGCAACAAAGAAGTGGGATTTATTTTCCAGTCGTTTAACCTCATCAGTGAATTGACCGTGGCAGAAAACGTGGCTCTGCCCTTAACCTACCGCAAAGACATCTCCAAAGCCGAGCGTGCAGATAAAGTCGCCAAGGCTCTGGAAAAGGTAGACATGCAACACCGTACCAAACACCACCCCAGCCAATTGTCCGGTGGCCAACAGCAACGGGTGGCTATCGCCCGAGCCATCGTTGGCGATCCGTCCATCCTGCTGGCGGATGAGCCGACAGGTAACCTCGATTCAAAAAATGCCGAATTGGTGATGAGCTTGCTCGACAAACTCCATCGAGACGGCGCCACCATCTGTATGGTTACCCACGATCCCCGTGGCGCAGAGCGCGCCGAACGGGTGATCCATATTATGGATGGCAAGATTGTCACTGAAGAACAAGTCCTAGAGCAGCAGTACGCCTAAGGAAGATAAACATGAATATATTGAAAGATGTGTTGTTTGCTATACGCTCGATGAGGCACAACCTCAAGTTTACCGCCCTGACGGTGGGCATCATGAGCACCGGCCTGACACTGTGCATTTTCATGTTCAGCTTCTTGTACAACACTCTGCATGTACCGCTGCCGTTTGAAAACGGCGACCATATTCGCTTGGTGTCCAATAAAGGGGTCAACTGGGGCGGCTTCCGTATCCATGATTACGAAGACATGGCCAGCAGCCAAAACAGCTTTGAAATTTTTGATGCCTACAGCGGAGCCAACTACACCTTCAGCCAAGGTGGCAAGGTCTATCAGGAGCAAGGCTTCCACGTCAGCGACAAATTCTTCGAGATCACCGGCGTCAAACCACTGCTCGGGAGAGCCTTCCAGGCAAGCGATTTGGCACCGGGTTCCCCAAATGTGATCCTGATCACCGAGAGAATGTGGCGCGCCTCATTCTCGTCCGATGCCAATGTGGTCGGCCAGAACCTGATGATCGGCGAACAACCTTATCTCATCGTGGGGGTTATTCCTCATGTCAGATTCCCCAATTCGGGAAACCTTTACCTGCCGTTTAAAACCACAGGCAAAGGGATATCCCGTGAACAGGCCCCCATGGTAAGTGTCTACGGTCGACTCAAAAGTACAGTCAATGACGAACAGGCCCAGTCTGACATCGGCCAGATTCTCGATACCATCCGTGCTGCCCATCCGCGCCTGAATGCCAAGGTTAATGCCGAAGTCATCACCTTCCAGGAAAACTGGCTGCCTCTGCCGCTCAACATGATTCTGCCAATGCAGATTTGTGTGGTTCTCATCCTGCTTTTGTCCTCGGTTAACGTTGCCAACCTAATGTTCTCAAGAGCCATAGACAGGAAAAAAGAAATTGCCATCCGTGCCGCCGTGGGTGCTACCCGCCAAAGTGTGTTCAGGCACGTCCTGATGGAAAGCGTGATCATCTGTCTGTTCTCCGGCTTGCTAGCACTGAGTTTGTCCAATATCGGCATCGGGATCAGCCTTGACCTGCTGAGTAAATCCTACAAAGCCAGTGAAGCGCCGATGTGGTGGCAATTCTCCTTGACTACAAACACTATCGCCATGGGCTTGGCGATAACTGTGGTCACCGCGATCATTACTGGTGTATTGCCAGCATTACGGTCGGCCTTTGCCGACATTAACGCTGCACTGCGTGACGGCACCCGAGGCTCGCAAAGCAAGCTTTCTGTACACCTGAGCCGCACCATCATTATTTTGGAAGTGTGCCTGTCCTGCGCATTGCTCATCCCTTCCATTTCCTTGATGTACACGGTGCATGATAAAAACACCATGAATTACGGTGCCAATATGGAAGGCTACTTCACCGCCTTGGTGGAATTCCCCAATGAGGTTGAGCCGTACGCTAATGATCAGGGCAAGCTCAACTACCTGCGCAGAATGGAAAGTGTATTGGAACAAAACCCGGCCATCGAAAAAGTCTCTTATGCGCAAATGCTGCCGTTGACCTGGGCCAACTGGCGTCAGTTTGCCCTGGAGAATACCGATGCTGGCCCGGACCACCAGTACCCTCAGGCGGAGGTCAATTCGGTCAGTGTGGATTACTTTGAAACCATGGGCATTCGCTTACTCGAAGGACGCCTATTTGAAGCAAGTGATCGGGAGACTTCCCAACGGGTGGCAATCATCACCCAAAACTTTGCTGACCAACACTTCCCGACTGGTGATTACATGGGCAAAAAAGTCCGCATCGTCGATGGTCAGGGCAACCACGACTGGCACCTGATTGTCGGTCTGGTCAACGACGTCATTCACGGCGCACCGTCCAGCCGCGCCCAAGCACGTGCCAGCATCTTCCTCAGCATGGACCAGAATCCGGTCAGTTTCCTGACCATGGTGGTGAAGTCATCCCTGCAACCAAGCCAATTGACCGAACTCATCGCCGCCGAAGCCTTCAAGCTGGATTCCAACCACGTTGCCCCATACCGCTATGTCACCAGCGAGCGACTCAAAGAACGACGTCTGGCGTTCATTGACTTCCTCAGCATGCTGTTTACTGCCTTCGCAGTGGCCTCTGTGGTGCTGGCGTTCAGCGGTATCTACGGCGTAATGTCCCATTCCATCGGCCAGAAAACCCAAGAAGTGGGGATTCGTCGTGCGCTGGGGGCAGACGACGCCAACGTCGCCAAGCACTTCCTCAGTGGTGCCGGCATCCTGTTGGCCATTGGGTTGGCGGCGGGTATCCCAGCCGGAATTTCACTCAATCATGCCTTGCAACAATCCGGACTGGTTGAACTATATCCGGCGGTATTTGTGGCAATCCCCCTACTGATAGCCTTGATCATCGTCATCGCCGTGATGGTGCCTATCAAGCGCACACTGAAAATGGAACCCATAGGCGCCCTGCGTTACGAGTAAGGTGCCGCTGGTGGCAACATCTCCGTTGTCACCAGCTTTTCCCATCCAGAGGTACCATATATCGGTGATTTAAGTATGCAATTATTAGACAACCACAAAGCCCTCGCCAACAGCAATGCCGAATTTACTAAAAGTATGTTGAAAAACCCTGAAGGTATCGGGGCGCAAATCCAAGCAATTCGCGGCGGGAACATTCCTAAGGCCTATGAAAAACTGAGAGCATCCGTATCTCCCTGGCCAGTCATCATCGGTACCAAAACTAAAAATGATATGGTTGAGGTCATACAGAAAGTATCCGACCTGCTATTCAAATCTATGGTGATATTGGCCAGGGAATATCCGGACCTTTTCAAAAAGCAATACCCCTTGCCCATCGAATGGTTCAATGAGCTGGACCCGGATCAACCGGCCAGACACTTCATTGTAGGCCGTTACGATGCACTGATGGCTCGTGGCGCCCTCAAATTGGTAGAATTTAACGCGGGCACTAATATTGGCGGCTGGCACTTGTATCACCTCGGTGACCTTTATCGCAAGATTGTAGGTGGCAACAACAAACTGGAATTGACCCAAATCCTCGATGCCTACCTGATCCAAACCGACCACATGGCCCGAGAAAAACTCGGCGGCATCGGCCGCCGCTACAACCTGCTGTTCGAATTTGAAAATGAACAGGAGCTGAGTGAAGAGTCCATAGCCTTTTTTACAGAGGTTATCCAGCGGCTCAACCTCAACCTCAATATCGTGACCGACATCAACTTTTCCAAACTCCGGGTGGACACCAAAGGCGCAACAGTTGACGGCACGCCGATTGACATCGTCAACATCCCGATTTTCAACTTGGATCCCAACGACGAGCGCATTTTAGGCCTCAATGCACTGCACAGGAAAAATAAACTGCTCTTCTCGGACAACCCGGTGGACTTGAGCACTGGTAACAAATCCTGCTTCGCCAACCTCCACTTCCTGCTTGGCCAAAGCCGCCTGAACGACGCCGAAACCCGGCTTGTAAAAAAATACATCCCGTTGACCTGTCACCTCAGCACCGAAGTCACCTCCCTGATTGGCCCCAACCCACTGATTGAAGACGACAAGTTGATGACAGGCAAAGACAACTGGGTGATCAAGCGTGACGGCCTGTTGGGCGGCGACCATGTATACGTGGGCAAATTCACCACTTCGGCTGTCTGGGAGAGCGTACTACGCTTAGCCAAGCGAGGTCCGGGCTGGATAGCCCAGAAGTACTACCCTTCCGATGGCTTTTACGCCCCCACCGACGACGGCCAAATCCTCCAGCACGACTACATTTTCGGCTTCTTCGCCTTCGGCGGCAAGTACGGGGGCACAGGCGTACGCATCATGCCAAGCAACCTCAGCGACGGCGTTGTCAACTCTGCCAAAGGCGCCCAGTACACCGCCGTGCTGGAAGTCGCTACCGCTTCCATGATGATTTTGTAGGGCTTCGCCTTTCTTTACATTTACCGCCTTATGGCGGACTTTAAACCAAACAGCCGACCTTTCAGGTCTGCTGCTTTGATGGCATAAGCCTACTATCGCTTATGAAGTACAGATAGAAGATATAGATGCCCTGCCTAAATCACTTGACCACTACAGGTTTGCTCAGCTGGAGAGAAGGGCTCTCTATCGAGGCGTTTTTAGCAGTGTGAAAGATCTCAAAGAGGAAATTAACCGCTTCATAAAAGTTCATAATCGAGATCTGGCAAAACCATTTAAATGGACAAAGACGGCAGAGAAAATTATCGCGGCTGTCGAGCGGGCAAAGAAGGTGTTACCGAATTAACCGCATGGCCCACTAGTACTCGAAATAGAGGTCGGCAATGCCGTCACCATTGATATCACCTTCGTAGATGGAGTAGCCGTCCAGGTGTATTCCGTTGGCAGAGGCGGGTATTGCAAAAAGACCGAACAGAATGCAGAGGCCTGCGATGGTACTGCGCATGGTTTCCCCCAAAGGACGGTACGAATCTTTTGTTATCGGCTCTTTTTACGAAGTCGAGAGGTGGGAATGCTCCACATATCCACCCAGCTTAACTTGCACTAGCTGGTTGCTATTACGTTAATTTTCTTTTATCCAAAGCACTCGGCCTCCCCGCCGATATCACTCACCGACCAGTCTGCCCGACGGGCACTACAGTTGTTTATGCATAATCATTGCACAAATATCGTGCGATGGAGATAGGCATTCGGCTTAGATTTTTGTCGGACGCGAAGAGCGGGAAAATAGCGCCACCGGCAGACTGAGTCAATTACACGCCATTACATACAACAAATGTCAGGAAAGACATCTCTCGTCTTCCCCACCCTTAATTATGTGCGGCTTTCCTGACGCAGCCCTATGGGTGTTTTCAGCATCCAAATTTGATCCCTTCAAGTTGCCCCGTAGCCGAAGAGCGGGACATCCCGTTCCACGCCCCAACTGCTAGACTGCTGGTAAGTCATTTTTTAACCGCAGCAGGCGGCAGGTGCAAGGCTGGAGCAGTTTATGCCCAAGCACTTCTTTGTCCTCGGGCTGGATCCGTTGCGCCAGGCCTATGCCGAAAGCGTGCGCGATGCCGAACAGTATCGCTTCCATCGGCTGCTCGGCTTCGACGAACTCGTGCTCGCGGAAAGTTATCCCTATGACGAGCTGCTGCAAAAGGCGGAGCAGCAGCTGCGGGATTTCCCCGAACCCATCACCGGCATCCTCGGCCACTGGGATTTTCCCACCAGCGTACTGCTGGCCCACCTGTGCGAGAGAGTCGGCCTGCGTTCCGCATCGCTGCGCGCGGTGCTCAAGTGCGAGCACAAATACTGGAGCCGGCTGGAGCAGCGCGCGGCGCTGCCGGAGTGGACGCCGGAATTCTGCGCGATCAATCCATTTGCGGAAAATCCACTGGAACAGCTGACCATCGATTACCCCCTCTGGCTCAAACCGATCAAGGCCCACTCCTCTTTCCTCGGCTTTCGCATTGAAAGCGACGACGATTTCCGGCACGCAATCGGCATGGTCCGCAAGAAAATCCGCCGCTTCGGCGACGCCTTCAACCAGGCCCTGGCCCACGTCGATGTGCCGCGGGAGGTGGGTGAAGTGGACGGCAACTGGTGTATCGCCGAGGAGATCATTAGCGGCAAGCAGTGTGGTATCGAGGGCTCGATGCTGGATGGCGACTACCGGGTGCACGGCATCGTCGACACGGTAAAGGACAGCAAAAACTGGAGCTTCACCCGCTACGAATACCCGTCGGTATGGCCGCGGCAGGCGCAGCAGAAAATCTGCGCGGCCGGCGAAAAACTGCTGCGCCATATCGGCTTCGACAATTCCCCCTTCGGCATCGAGTTTTTCTGGGACGAACAGACAAACGCCCTGAAGGCGCTGGAGATCAACACGCGCATCTCCCAGTCCCACAGCGACCAGTTCATCAAGGTACACGGGGTGTCCAATCACCAGGTGCCGGTGGACCTGGCCCTGGGGCGTGCGCCGGATCTCAGCGACTGCCGGGGAAAATACCAGTGCGCGGCGAAGTTCATGCTGCGCCGCTACCGCGATGCGCGGGTGGAGCGGGTTCCCACTGCAGCGGAGATCCGGGAGATCGAATCCTCCGTGGCCGACTGCAAAATCGTGCTCACCGTCGAGGAGGGGCAGCAGCTGTCGGAGAAACTCAGCCAGGACAGCTACAGCTATGAGATAGCCGATGTCCTGCTGGGGGCGCAGAACCAGCGCGAACTGCTGGAGGATTACCGCCAAGTGGCGGACCGGCTGCATTTCGAGTTTTCCGACGGCGAGGGGCCGGAGGAGTTCCAGTTCAATCGGGTGCGCTACTGATGAAGGTGGTGGAGCATTTCCCCTACCGGGTGAAAATGCACGAGCATGTGGAAATCCCCATGCCCGACGGCTGCCGCCTGGCCGCGCGCATCTGGCTGCCGGAGAGAGCGGAACAGCACCCGGTGCCGGCGATTCTCGAATATATCCCCTACCGCAAGCGCGACATGACCCGCCTGCGGGACTCCATCACCCACCCCTACCTGGCCGGGCACGGCTACGCCTGTGTGCGGGTCGACTTGAGGGGCAGCGGCGAGTCCGACGGCGTGCTCGTGGACCAGTACCGGCAGCAGGAGCTGGACGACGGCGTCGCGGTGATCCGCTGGCTGGCGGAGCAGCCCTGGTGCGATGGCAACGTGGGCATGATGGGCATCTCCTGGGGCGGCTTCAACGCCCTGCAGGTGGCCTCACTGGCGCCGCCACAACTGAAGGCGGTGGTGTCCGCCTGCTCCACCGACGACCTCTACCTGGACAACATGCACTATATGGGCGGCTGCCTGCTGACGGACAACCTGTCCGAGGCCACCACCATGTTCACGGCCAACACCTCTCCCCCGGACCCAGCCCTGGTGGGTGAGCGCTGGCGCGACATGTGGATGCAGCGGCTGCGCGGCAGCGGCCTGTGGCTGGACATCTGGCTGCGCCACCAGTTTCGGGACAAATACTGGGAACACGGCTCGGTCAGCCAGCGCTACGACGCCATCCGGTGCCCGGTGATGCTGGTGGGCGGCTGGGCGGACGGCTATACCAATGCGATCTTCCGACTGCTCGAGCACCTCCGGGTGCCCCGGCAGGGATTGATAGGGCCTTGGGGACACAAGTACCCGCATATGGGCGCGCCCGGCCCGGCGATCGGCTTCCTGCAGGAGACGCTGCGCTGGTGGGATCACTGGCTGAAGGGACAGGACACCGGCATCCTGGAAGAGCCGATGTTGCGCGCCTGGATGCAGGATAGCGTGCCCCCCACCACCCGCTACCTGGAGCGCCCCGGACGCTGGGTCGCGGAAAACGCCTGGCCGGCGCCGGACATCCGCGAAGCCGCCTATCCCCTGGACGCCACCCGCATCCTGATGGCCGGCGAGCCCCCCTGCCCCGGCGACGAGATGGTGGAGATACAGTCCCCCCTCAGCGTCGGCCTATTCGCCGGCAAGTGGTGTTCCTACACCTATGCCCCGGACCTGCCCCACGACCAGCGCGAGGAGGACGGCGGCGCCCTGGTGTTCGAGAGCGCGCCGCTGAAAAAGGACCTGGAGATACTCGGCGCCCCCTGCGTCGAACTGGAGCTCAGCGTCAGCCAACCGGTGGCCATGGTCGCGGCGCGGCTTTCAGACGTGGCCCCGGACGGCAAGGCGACCCGCGTCACCTACGGACTCTTCAACCTGACCCATCGCAACAGCCATGCCAAGCCGGAACCGCTGGTACCGGGCAGGCGCTACCGGGTGCGGGTGCCGATGAACAATATCGGCCAGAACTTCCCCGCCGGCCACCGGCTGCGCCTCAGCCTGTCCACCTCCTACTGGGCCCTGGCCTGGCCATCGCCCAGGCCGGTGCGGATGGCCGTCTACCCGGCGGCCAGCCGGCTGATCCTGCCCGAGCGGAAACCGCGCCGGTCGGACGACAACATCCGCTTCGAGGCGCCGGAGGGCGCCAGGCCGACGCGGATCAGGATCGTCGAGCCGCCCGAGCACAACTGGCTGGTGCACCGGGACCTGGCCCTGGACGAGTCTGTGCTGGAAGTGATCAAGGACGATGGACTCAAGTATTTCGAGGCCATCGATATGGAAGTGGCCAACCGCATCTGGAACTGGTACCGCTATCGCGAGGACGACCACGACTCCCTGCAGGGGGAAACCCGCACCGAGCGCATCTTCCGCCGCGGCAACTGGTCGGTGCGCACCGCCACCCGCACCCTGCTGACCGCCGATGCGGAAAACTTCTACATTCATGCGGAGCTGGACGCCTGGGAGGGGGACAATCGGGTCTTCTCGGAGAACTGGCAGCGCAGGATTCCCCGGGATCATCTCTGATCCCCCAACCTGTAGGTTGGGGTGAGTACAACGAACCCCAACGAGGGCGCCGGCAATGATGTTGGAGTTCGCGGAGCTCACTCCAACCTACGCTTGCTTGCCGCCCCTTCGCCAGCAGGGCTGGCTCCTACACGCCACCGACCGCTCGGCGCCCCCGCAGGGCTGGATTTCCCCTCGCCAAAACGTCAATATGCCGCCGGTAAACCCACGGCGGCGCGGACACAAACCCCGCCCCTGACGATATTTGAGAGTACAGATAAGCAATGACAGTGAAAGTCGAATCCGTAGACAGCCTGTTGAAATCCAGCGGCCGCGAGGGCAGTGAGACCCGCGTGCAGGGCTGGATCAGAACCCGCCGCGACTCCAAGGCCGGCCTGTCCTTCCTCGCCGTACACGACGGCAGCTGCTTCGACCCGATCCAGGTGGTGGTCGAGTCCGATCTGCACAACTACCAGTCCGAAGTACTGCGCCTGACCACCGGCTGCGCAGTGGATATCACCGGCACCATCAAGCCTTCCGAGGGCCAGGGCCAGGCCATCGAACTGCTGGCTTCCGAAGTGCATGTGGTTGGCTGGGTCGAGGACCCGGACACCTACCCCATGTCCCCCAAGCGCCACACCATGGAGCACCTGCGCGAGCACGCCCACCTGCGCCCGCGCACCAACGTCAGCGGCGCCGTGGCCAGGGTGCGCAACTGCATCGCCCAGGCGATCCACCGCTTCCTCCACGAGCAGGGCTTCAGTTGGGTGCACACGCCGATCCTCACCGCCTCAGACTGCGAGGGCGCCGGCGAGATGTTCCGGGTCAGCACCCTCGACCTGGAGAACCTGCCGCGCACCGACAAGGGCGACATCGACTTCAGCAGGGATTTCTTTGGCGAGGAGAGCTTCCTGACCGTGTCCGGCCAGTTGAACGTGGAGAGCTACTGCCTGGCGCTGTCCAAGGTCTACACCTTCGGCCCCACCTTCCGCGCGGAAAATTCCAACACCACCCGCCACCTGGCGGAGTTCTGGATGGTGGAACCGGAAGTGGCCTTCGCCGACCTGGCGGATATCGCCGACCTGTCCGAGGAGATGCTGAAATACGTCTTCAAGGCAGTGCTGGCAGAGCGCGCCGACGATATGGCCTTCTTCGCCCAGCGCATCGACAAGGAGGCCATCTCGCGCCTGGAAAATATCATCGACAACGACTTCGCCCGCATCAACTACAGCGACGCGATCGAGATACTGGAAAACTGCAAGGAGAAGTTCGAGTTCCCGGTGTCCTGGGGCGTCGACCTGGCCTCGGAACACGAGCGCTACCTGGCCGAGAAGCACTTCAAGAAGCCGGTGATCGTCATGAACTACCCGAAGGACATCAAGGCCTTCTACATGCGCATGAACGACGACGGCAAAACCGTGGCGGCCATGGATGTGCTGGCGCCGGGCATCGGCGAGATCATCGGCGGCTCCCAGCGCGAGGAGCGCCTGGAGAAGCTGGACGAGCGCATGGACGAGATGAACATCCCCGCGGAACACCTCTACTGGTACCGCGACCTGCGCCGCTACGGCACAGTGCCCCACGCCGGCTTCGGCCTCGGCTTCGACCGCATCGTGTCCTATGTGACCGGCATGGGCAATATCCGCGATGTGATTCCGTTTCCGCGCACGCCGAAAAATATCGCCTTCTGATCGCAAGCCCTGCACTGCGGGGCTTTTTGTTTCCCCTGTAGGAGCGGCGGGGCGGCCATCCGCCGTTGGCCGCGATCGGAGTATAATGCGGCCTGAGAGATCCATCGCGGCCAACGGCCGCTCCTACAGACGCAATAATCTGACGAACGGTATTAGGCTCGATCTCCAAACACCGCCATCGCCACAATCAGCAGAATCCACAGCAGCACCAGAAACCACTGCACCGCCTGGCCGCCCCCGGCGGCAGCACCCTCGCCGCCGCCCACGCTCTTCGCCTTGACCTTCCGGTAGTCGAAGGTATGCCGGGTCAGTTCCTCGCCCTGGTAGACCAGCGCCTCCCGCGCACCGGCGCCCAGGGCGAGTTCGCGAAAGGCGCGCACCTCTATTTCCGTCAGCCCGCCCTGGGTCTTTTCCATCGGCTGTATCACTACAATTGGTGAGGGCGCGAGCAGGGTATCGCCGGCGAGCTTGCGGAAAATATGCTGCAGCAGCTTTTCGGCAGCGGCGAAGTCACTAATCAGGGAGCGGGGGTGGGAGAAGGGATCGACGATCTCGATATTTTTTCCGGAAACGGAGTAGGCGCGACTGCCCACGGCGGCGACGGTACTGCGACCATTCTTCTTCTCCACCGCCACCAGCGGGGCCTCGTCGAAGATACTGCCGCTGCCGATATCGGTAACGCGAATGCGCTTTTCCCAGATCTGCACATAGAGGGTAGTTCCCAGCCTGTCGACCAATTTGTTGAACATGCGATGGGCCCTGCCTGCCCCGATCAGGTCTCGTCGACGGCGTTGACCTCCACGCGGACACCCGCCGGATCAGTGAAAAAGATCTGTGTCATGCCGCTGTCGGGCAAATGGGATTTGGTATAGGAGACACCCGAAGATTCGAGCCGCCCTACCAGCTCGGCCAGGTTCCCGGACCGGAATGCGATATGGTCCAGGTGCCCCAGGCTCCCGCTCGGGAAATGAACCCCGCTTTCGGTCAGGTGCACCAGCGGCCTGTCGCCGGCGTAGAGCCAGAAACCGCGGCGGGAAAAGTTCGGCCTGTGCCCCTCGCGCAGGCCGAGCACGGCGCAATAGAAGTCCCGGACCTGCTGCAGCAGGTCCATCGGCGCGCTGATATTGATATGGTCGAGTTCCATTCTGTCACCTTATTCAGACAGTACCTTCCTGCTGCAGCCGCGTTATTTCGGAATCGCTCTTGCCCAGCCATTCCCGCAGCACCTGCTCCGTGTGCTGCCCGAGCACCGGCGGCCCCTGCTCGTACTCGAGTGTAGTCTCGGAAAACAGCACAGGATTGCGCACCGTCTTTACGCTGCCCGCCTGCGGGTGGGGTTGCTCGATGACCATCTCCCTGGCCTGCACCTGGGGATCGGCGAACACCTGGTCGAGGGTGTTTATCGGCCCGCAGGGCACATGGGCGTCGCTCAGTTTTTGCAGCCACCAGGCGGAATCCTTCTGGCGGGTGGCCTCCTCGATCAGCGGCACCAGCTGCTCGCGCGCCAGCACTCGCGCGGAGTTGGTGGCGTAGGCCGGGTTCTCGGCCAGCTCCTCGATACCGGCGATCTGGCAGAAGCGCTTGAACTGGTCGTCGTTGCCCACCGCGAGCATAAAGTAACCGTCACTGGAGGCGACCGCCTGGTAGGGGACGATATTCGGGTGGCCGGTGCCCTGGCGCTCGGGGGCCTTCCCCGAGGTCAGGTAGTTCTGCGCCTGGTTGGCCAGCCAGGCCACCTGGGTGTCCAGCAGGGCCAGATCGATGTGTTGGCCCTGGCCGGTGCGGTCCCGGTGTATCACCGCAGCCAGCACCGCGGAGACGGCGTACATGCCGGTCATCAGGTCCGCCACCGCCACACCAACCTTCTGCGGGCCGGCGCCGGGTTGTCCCTCCGGCACGCCGGTGATACTCATCAGGCCGCCCATGCCCTGGATCATGGCGTCGTAACCGGCGCGGTTCTTGTAGGGACCCGTCTGGCCGAAGCCGGTGATGGAGCAGTAGACGATGCCGGGGTTCACCGCCCTGATGGACTCGTAGTCCAGGCCGTATTTTTTCAGCCCGCCCACCTTGTAGTTTTCCAGCAGGATATCGCAGCGCTCGGCGAGTTCCCTGATCAGCTGTTGGCCCGCCTCGGTGGTGATATCCACGGTGACAGACTTCTTCCCGCGATTGGCGGAGAGGTAATAGGCGGCATCGGCGGTGTCCGCGCCCTGCCCGTCCTTCAGGTAGGGAGGGCCCCAGTGACGGGTGTCGTCGCCGCGTTGCGGGCGTTCGATCTTGATGACCTCGGCACCGAAATCGGCGAACACCTGGCTGGCCCAGGGGCCGGCCAGTATGCGACTGAGATCGAGAACTTTTAAATGCGCGAGCGGACCGGCCATAACTTCCTCTTCTTGAGCTTGCCCTGTCCCCAATGGGGAAAATCGAGCGCAGCCTACCAGATTTGACCGGTCGGTGCCCGGCTTGGACGGGTCGGTAAATGCCCTTACACTGACGCCAATACTAGAAGAATAAGGAGCAGTGCTATGGCTGCCGCACCGCAGAGAAAGTTCCAATCCTTCCGTGACTTCTATCCCTTCTACCTGGAAGAGCACCGCAACCTCACCTGCCGCCGGCTGCATTTTGTCGGCACCAGCCTGGTGATTGCCCTGGTCGCCATCGCGCTGCTAAGCGGCAACTACCTCTGGTTCGCGGCGGTGCCCTTTGCCGGCTACGGCTTTGCCTGGATCGGGCACTTCTTTTTTGAGCACAACCGCCCGGCCACCTTCAAGAACCCCTTTTACAGCCTGTGGGGGGATTTTGTGATGTTCAAGGATATGTTGCTGGGGCGGATTGAGCGCTGAGCGCATTTCCCGCCCAGGGCGAACACAAGGTTCCCCCCTACACGGGAAGCCCAGTGCGTGGAAAGAGATCACTGTCACTCGATCCGTAGATACTCTGTTTCAAGTCAAGCCACTGGCTCGTCATACCGGCGCAGGCCGGCATCCAGTTTAGGGATGCCGGCCTGCGCCGGTATGACGAGAAAAACTGATCGGTAAGGGCGTCGGCCAGGCAACGGCGCCGATGCAACACCCTACGAGTCGGCTCGGGACAGGCCGTATTTGCGCAGTTTGTTGGCCACTGCGGTGTGGGATATGCCGAGGCGCTTCGCCAGTTGGCGCGTCGACGGTTGCTCCGCGACCAGGTCCGCGAGCAGTGCCCTCTCCAGCTGTCCCATCATCTCCCTATAGCTGAGGCCGCGACTCCAGTCTCGCCAGGGCAGTTCCGCACGCACCGCCAGATCCGGCAGGTCCTCCGCCTCGATCTTCGCGCCGCCGCGGGCGCGGCAGCTGCTGGCGGCGGCGGTAACATAGTCCCGCAGACCGTTGAAGTTGTCCGGCCAGTCGTGCCTCCTGAGCTGCGGCAGTACCTCCTGGTCCAGTTCCAACAGCGGCCCCTCGCGACACAGCCCCCTCAGAATGGCCGCGGCGAAGCGATCCAAGGCCGGGCGCATATTCCTGAGTGGCGGCAGACTCAGGGCCAGGGACGAGAAATGCTGTGCCAGCGGGGGCTCCAGCCCGTCGGCATTCATGCAGGTGGCCACCAGGCGTATCTCCGCCGGCAGATCCCGCAGGCGGCGCACCAGGGCCAATTGGGTCTCGGCGGACAGCTTGTGCAGGTCTTCCAGGATCACTGTACTCGCGCCGCGCAGGCTGGCGGGCAACTGGAGTTCCCCGTCCCGCGGGACATACCTGACACAGTCGCCACTTGCCCCCCGGGGTGACAGGTAGTGCAGCGCCGCGGCGAAGGTGCTCTTGCCGCTGCCCCGCTCGCCGGCGATCAGCAGCGGCGCGCCCAGCGCGGCCAGTTCCTGCAGCTGCAGACAGATCTGCCGGCGCCTGTCGTAGTCCCAGAGCGCCATCGGCCGCGGCAGCTCGGAGACTGCCCGCCCCGAATCCCAGGACTGCAGCGTCAGCACCGCACCGGCCAGGGAGTCCACCGCCCCATATCTTCCGCCGCGGGTATCGGGGCTGTCGGCCAGAGCAATCGGCGACCACTCCATGCGGAAGTCGTACCCGCGCACCGTCACCGGTAGGCCGTAGCGCGGCACCGCGAAATCCCGCAGCAGTTCCGCCACCTGCATCAGCGGCAGGAAGCGCTGCAGTTGCAGGCCCGGCACCTTGTCCAGGCTGACCCCGAACGCCCGCGCTGCGGCCAGGTTGGCGGCCACCACCCGGCCCTCCCGGTCCACCGACAGCACCGGATCGGCCACATGGCGCAGCAGCGTATCCAGCTCGAAGTGGCGCCGCTCCGACGGAATCAGCGCAATGCGCCGCACCCGCTGTACGCCCGGCACCCTGAGCAGGGACTTCTCGATGGCCTGGTACTGGGTGGCGAGCATGCTCGGGGCCGACAGGTAGACCTTGTCCCCGCTGTCGCCACCCAATTCACCAGAGGTAACATTTATTCGATATTCGCCAAAGATAAGCATGATTTCATGCAGAATGCCGACACGATTGGCGCAGGTTATTTCGACTCTCACCGCACACCTGTAAACAATTATTTACAGAAAGTGTAGCTCCGGCTCACCTCCAGCCACAAGAGCGCCTCTCCGGCTCTCCCCGCCGTCAGAGCAACTGCCTAAAAATAGGGGACAGATAACAACAAAAGGCAGAGCGGTACCGAATCAGCTGTCCATCCGGGCAGCGAGACTGGTGACTGCCGGGAGCACAGAGTTATGAAAAAAGACGCAAAAAAGCCCAGCAAGTACGTGGCGCGCAAACCGGATGAACAGGGCTTCATCCACTACACCGACATCGAGCACGAGACCTGGCAGCGACTGATCGAGCGCCAGCTGAAGGTGGTGCCGGGGCGCGCCTGTGACGAATACCTGCACGGCCTGGAACTGCTCGACCTGCCCCGCGACCGCATACCGCAGCTGGAGGAAATCAGCAGTGTGCTTCGCCGTGAGACCGGCTGGGAGGTGGCGCGGGTACCGGCGCTGATCGGCTTCGAGACTTTCTTCGGCCTGCTGGCGGACCGCAAGTTTCCGGTGGCCACCTTTATCCGCACGCCGGAGGAATTCGACTACCTGCAGGAGCCGGATATCTTCCACGAGATCTTCGGTCACTGCGCCATGCTGACCAACCCCGCCTTCGCCAACTTCACGCAGAAATACGGCCAGTTGGGCCTGAAGGCGACACCGAAGGAGCGCGCCTACCTGGCCCGCCTCTACTGGTTCACGGTGGAGTTCGGCCTGCTGAATACCAAAGACGGCCTGCGTATCTACGGCGGCGGTATCCTGTCCTCGCCGAAGGAGACCATGTACGCCCTGGGCAACGAGCCGGAGCGCTACGATTTCGATGTACTGGATGCCCTGCGCACCCCCTACCGCATCGATATTGTGCAGCCTATCTACTATGTGCTGGACGGCCTGCAACAGCTGCAGCAGCTCACCGAGATGGACCTGATGGCCAAGGTGCATCAGGCCATCGAGCTGGGGCTGTTCGAGCCGCGCTTCCCGCCCAAAGACGCCGCCTGATGTAAATGCCCCCTGTAGGAGCGGCGGGGCGGCCATCCGCCTTTGGCCGCGATCGGCATAGCCGGCGAAGTGCCGGGCTAGAAACCGATCGCGGCCAACGGCCGCTCCTGCATGCACCACCAACCACTCGCCACTGAAACATTTCGCTACCAGCGCGATCAATCGGAGCCTATCGTTACAGCCATGGGTGCAGTGTGAGCCCAACCGTCCCTGAGGGGCGGATGACTCCACTCAGGCATCAGGGCATTCACAAGGGGTGTTGCGCCACTGACGGCGCTCAAATCGTCACTCAGGGATACACGGCCCCGCGGCTTAGGGAGCTTTGTAGAACCATGTCCTCACTCGACGCGATTGATCGACAACTTCTTGCCATTCTGCAGAACGACGTCAGCCTCTCCATCGAGGAGCTGGCGGAGCGGGTGGGGCTCACCAAAACCCCCTGCTGGCGGCGGGTCCAGAAACTGGAGAAGAGCGGCATCATCCGCCGCAAGGTGGCGCTGCTGAATGCGGAGATACTGGGGCTGCCGGTGTCGGTATTCGCCCAGGTCAAGACCGACCAGCACACGCCGGAATGGGCCGACGCCTTCGCCGCACATATATCGGAGTTGCCGGAGGTGGTGGACTGCTACCGCATGGCCGGGGACTACGACTACCTGCTCCGCATAGTGGTCAGCGATATCGCCGCCTACGACCGCTTCTACAAGGAGCTGATCCGCCATGTGGGTATCAGCGACATCATCTCCAATTTCGCGCTGGAGCAGATCAAGAGCACCACGGAACTGCCGATACCGCCCGGTGAGTAAAAATCGCGAGTTCCTGAATCGAGCTCTGTAGGGTGTGCCGCGCGCACCAGCACTTTCGAGCGGTGCGCACGGCGCACCCTACGAGAGCCCCAACGACACTAATGTGACTGTTCCAGCCGTACCGACATCTATGGATAATGGGACACATTGTCCATCCAGCAAGGACGTCCAGTGACGGAACACACCCTCTTCCAGTCCTTTTTCCTGATCTTCAGCGGTGCGGCCATAGTTGCGTCCCTGGCCCTGTTCGGGCGCCAGCCACTGCTGGTGGCCTATATCGCCCTGGGGGTCCTGCTCGGCCCATCGGGACTGGCGGTGGTGGAGGATGTGCAGCTGTTGGCGGACATGTCCCATATCGGCATTATTTTCCTGCTGTTCCTGCTCGGCCTGGATATGCAGCCGCGGGCGCTGATGTCGGTGTTGCGCAAGGCCACCTTTGTGGGCCTGCTCAGCTGTGCGGTTTTTCTCGGTCTCGGCTTCGCCATAGGCATGCTGTTTGGTTACACCGATATCGAGTCCTGGGTGATCGGCATGGCGATGATGTTTTCCAGCACCATTATCGGCATCAAGCTGCTGCCCACAACGGTACTGCACCACAAGCACCTGGGTGAGCTGATGGTGGGCCTGCTGCTGTTCCAGGATTTCGTTGCCATCGTCTGCCTGATGATCCTGCTCTCCGGCAGCACCGGCCAGCTGGACCTGGCGCAGCTGGGACTTTCTTTCGCCGCCCTGCCCCTGCTGGTGTTTTTCGCCTGGGTGGTGGTCAAGTACCTGCTGATGCCGCTGTTCACCCGCTTCGACCGCTTTCACGAGTATGTGTTTTTGCTCGCGCTGGGCTGGTGCATGGGAATGGCGGAACTGGCGGAGATCCTCGGGCTCTCCCGGGAGATCGGTGCCTTTATCGCCGGCATCACACTGGCCACCAGCCCCATTTCCCAGTACATAGCCCTGAGCCTGAAACCGCTGCGGGATTTCTTCCTGATCCTGTTTTTCTTCAGCCTCGGCGCCCAGTTCAAGCTGGCGATGGTGCCGGAAATCGCCCTGCCCGCCCTCGTTACCGCCGCGGCGGTGCTGGCGATCAAGCCGCTGGTGTTCCGCTACCTGCTCGGCAACCAGAGCGAGCACAAGGTGCTGGCCTGGGATCTCGGTTTCCGCCTGGGGCAGATCAGCGAATTCTCGCTGCTGATCGCCTTCCTGGCCTTCAACCAGCAGCTGATCGGCAGCGGCGCCTCGCACCTGATCCAGGCCACGGCGATACTGACCTTCCTGGTCTCCTCCTACATAGTGGTGTTGAATTTCCCCAACCCGATTGCGATCAAGGATGAGTTGCGCAGGGATTGACGTCTCTGAGCCCGATGTGAAGGCCCCGCTGCCCCAACATTTAAATCCGTGCCTTGGCGAGCTTCCGGTTGTTTTTCAGCATGCCGAAGAAGCGCGGAATATCCTTGGCGAACATCAGGTAAAGACAGGGCACCAGCAGCAGGGAAATCGTGGTCGCTGCGAGTATGCCGTAGCCGAGCGAAATCGCCATCGGGATCATAAAGCGCGCCTGCACCGAGGTTTCGAAGATCATCGGCATCAGGCCGCAGAAGGTGGTCACCGTGGTCAGGATGATCGGGCGGAAGCGGCGCGCGGCGGCCTGCTTGATCGCGTCCGTCAGGTCGGTGCCGTTTTCCCGCAAGCGGTTGCCGTACTCGATCATCACCAGGGTGTCGTTGATCACCACCCCCGCCAGCGCCACCATACCCAGCAGGCTGACCATGCTGAGGCCGTAGCCCATCACCAGGTGCCCGAGCAGCGCGCCAATAACGCCGAACGGAATCGCCACCATCACCGTCAGCGGCTGGATATAGCTCTTCAGCGGGATCGCCAGCAGCAGGTAGAGGGCCGCCATCGTCAGGGAGAAAGTCAGCCCCAGCGAGGCCAGCCCTTCCCGCTCCTCCGCCTGGCGCCCCTGGTAGGAAATGCCGAGGCCGGCGAACTCCGCCTGCAATTGCGGCATCACGCTGGCGTTCAGTTCGTTGATCACCAGCGCGGCCTGGTCCGCCGGCTCCACATCGGCGGTGACCGTCAGCACCCGGCGACCCTCGCGGCGGTTGATGGTGGCGTAGGCGCGGCCCTTGTCCACCTCCACCAGGTCCGGCAGCGGCAGCCACAGCCCGTTGCCGGCGCGAATCATGATGCTGGAGACATCCTCCAGGGAAACCCGCTCCTGCTCCGGCAGGCGCACCATCACCTTGACTTGGTCGCGGCCGCGCTGCTGGCGCATGGCCTCGGCACCGTAGAGGGAGGCGCGCAGCTGCCGGCCTATGTCCTCGGCGGAGAGGCCCAGGCTCTTGGCGGTTTCGGTCAGGGTCAGGTCCAGTTGCTGCTTGCCCTGGGAAATACCCGCATCGATATCGCTGACGGCCGGAAATGCCTCCAGCTCCCGCGCCAGCCGCTGTGCCGCCACCTCGAGGATTTTTGTATCCGTATGGCGCAGCTCGACCGTCAGCGCCTTGCCGGCGCCGGGGCCGCCGCGGTCGGCGGCGAAACTGGAACTGAGTGCCCCCGGCACCGGCCCCACCTCCCGGCGCCAGTTGCGCACGAACTCGCCGGTGGTGAAATCGCGCTGATCCGAGGGTACGAAATACACATCCACCGACACCATGTCGCCGCGCACCAGGCCGCGAATACCGAGAAAGACACGCTCTCTATCGACGCCTTCCAATACCCGGTTGGCCGCGGACATTATCTGGCTCCGCGCCTCGTTGAGCTGTGACTCCGACGTGCCCGGCGGAAAAGTGATTTCCACGCGGCCGCTGTCCCTTTCCACCCGCGGCATCAGGGTGAAGCCCATGCGCCCGCTGGCGGCATAGCCGCCGATCACCAGCAGTGTGGCGATGGCCACGGCAATGGTGGTGTAGCGGTGGCGCACGCAAAGGTCCAGCAGCGGCTTGAAGCGCACCTCGACGAAGCGGTCCAGGCTGCGCGCGATCATCTTCTGCCGCGCGGCGAAGCGCCGTGCCCACCCCTTCCGATAGCCGCGGCGGGAGTGGGCCAGGTGGCCCGGCAGGATAAACAGCGCCTCCACCCAGGAGATCACGAACACGGAACCGACCACGAAGGGAATGATGCCGAAGATCTTGCCCATAAAGCCGGGCAGGTACATCAGCGGAATAAAGGCGACGATATTGGTCAGGATCGCGAAGGTCAGCGGCACCGCCACCTGGCGCGCGCCGGCGACGGCCGCCTCCAGGTTGCTGTAGCCGAGGCGGCGCCACTCGTGAATATTCTCGCCGGCGATGATCGCATCGTCGACGACGATACCCAGGGCGATAATAAAGGCGAACATGCTGACCATGTTCACAGAGATATCCAGCGCGGGCAGGAACAGCAGCGCGCCGAGGAAACTGGTGGGAATGCCCAGGGTCACCCAGAAGGCCAGGCGCAGTTCGAGGAAGGCGCCGAGCACGACAAACACCAGCAGCAGGCCGATAAAGCCATTTTTCAACAGCAGCGACAAGCGCTCCTTGAAGATCAGCGAGTCGTCGTCGCGGATACTGATATGCACACCCGGGGGCAGGCTATTCTCCAGCTCCGCCAGCACTTGCCGCGCGGCCTCGCTGACGCTCATCGGGGTCTGGTCGCCGATGCGGAAGATATCGATACCCACTGCCGGCTCACCGTTGAAAAGCATATTGCGCGGCTCATCCACCAGGGCGTCGCGGATACTGGCGATATCCCGCAGGTGCACGGTGCCGCCGCCCTGCCCCTGGGCGACGACGATATTGCCGAACTCCCGCGCCCAGTCGCGCCGCTCGGTGACCCGCACCAGTATTTCGCCCGCTTGTGATTTGACCCCGCCTGCCGGCACGTCCACCGCGGCGTTGCGCACCAGTTGCGCGACGTCCGGCAGCGACAGGCCGTAGCGGCGCAGGTCGTCCCGCTTCACCTCCACCGCCACCTCGAAGTCGCGGATACCGGAGGTCTCCAGTTGGGTGATATCCGGGTGCGCCTCCAGCTTGTCGTAGATCTGCATGGCGATATCGCGCAGGGTGCGGTCGTCCAGGTCGCCGTGGATCACCAGATCCATCACATCCCGCTTGCGCTCGGCGAGGCTGACCTGGGGCCGCTCGATGTCCGACGGAAAGGTGGTGACCCTGTCTATAGCCTGCTGCACGTCCTGGTAGACCTGGTTGGCATTGGCGTCCTCGTCCAGCTCCAGGGTCAGGCTGGCGCTGCCCTCGGAGGCGCTGCCGCGCATCTCCTTGATGCCGAAGATGCCCTGCACCGCCTGCTCCGCCGCCACCAGCACGCCCCGCTCCACTTCCGCCGGGCTGGCGCCGGGATAGGAGATGTTCACCGAGATCATGTCGAGGCTGAACTCGGGGAAGACCTCCTTCTTGATGGTCAGGGAAAAGAGCAGGCCGCCGGCGATGAATACCAGCATCAGCAGGTTGGCGGTCACGTGGTTGTGGGCCATCCAGGCTATGGGGCCGGAGCGGGTGTCCACCACCGGCCCTCTTGTAGTACCGCCCGTTTTCATCCGCGCGCTCCCTTCTCCGCCGGCTTCTCCACCCTCTTCTCCGCCGGTTTCTGCCCGGCGACCTGCACAGGCATGCCGTCGGTCACCGTCGTCAGGCGCGTGGTCACCAGGGTCTCACCGCCATCGAGGCCGCCGGCCAGCACTGCGTGGTCGCCGCTCAGGTATTCGATCTCCACCGGGCGGATTTCGATGCGGTTGTCTTTCACCACCCAGACCCGGTCGCCGTCCTGTACCGCGGTCAGCGGCACCCGCACCCGCTCCTTCGCGGTGCGGCCGGTGATTTCCACCCGCGCCAGATCGTTCAGCAGCAGCTGCGGCCGGGCCGGGTCCTCGATGGCCAGCGGATCCTCCAGCTCCACCAGTACCCGCGCCAGCCTGCCCTGCTCTTCCAGCACCGGGATAACGCGCACGAAGTCGCCGCGGCGGTACTTGTCCGCCGGCCACTGGCTGCCGCGGATGCGCACCTCCGCATCCGGGCTATTCACCCGCTGCAGCTGCGCGGCCGGCACCTCCACCTCTATCTGGAAACGCCCGGCGCCGGCGAGCGTATAGAGCACCGTGCCCGGCGCCACCCGGTCGCCCACGTCCACGCTGCGGCTGACCAGCAGTGCGGTAAAGGGCGAGCGGAGTTCGGTCAGGCGCAGGTCTCTCTGCGCCAGGCTGACCTGGGCCTCGGCCGCGTCCACCCGCGCCCGGGCGGCCGCCAGCTGCGGCTCGCGCAGCACCAGCGCCCGGTCCGCCTGCGGCAGCGATGTGCCCAGCAGTTCGTATTCCTCCCTGGCCACCGTGCGCTGGCCCTCCTCCTGCTGCAGTTCGGCGCGGCGCTCGGCCAGGGTGCTGCGCGCCGTTTGCAGGGCCAGTTGGTAGGGCTCGGCCTCGATACGCAGCAGCGGCTGCCCCTGGTCCAGGGTGGAACCGGGCCCCAGGTCGTAATCCAGCCACTCCACGCGCCCCTCCACCTGCGGCTGCAGTTCCACCAGCTCCCGCGCGGTCACCCGGCCCAGGGCCACGACGGTCAGCGGAAACTGGCCGCGCTCGGCCGGCACCACCTCCACGGTGGGCGCCGGGGCCCGGCGCTCGCCGCGGCTCAGTGTCGGCTTCTCCCGCAACAGCCAGCTGGAAATCAGCGCCGCCAGCAGGATCAGCGCTATCGGCAGCGCGAAGTTCCAGTTCAGCTTCTTAAACCGCTTCAGCATCAAGTCTCCCCCGTCCGGTACAACTCCAACTCGACCGGATCCGCTGCCGGCAGGTCTTCCTCGGGAAGGCCGCCGGACAGGGCCCGGTAGAGGGTTACCCGGTTCTCCATCAGTTCGCGCCGCGCGGTCAGTATCTGCCGCGCCAGGCTTTGTTGATCGATAGTGGCCGTCAGCACATTGAGGAAATCCACGGTGCCGCGGCCATAGGCGCGCCGCTGGCGGACGACTATCTGGTCCGCGAGGCGCTCGCGCTCGCGCAGGTGCTGCAGCCGCTCTATTACCGCCTGCTCGCGGATCAGCGCCTGCTCCACTTCGGACAGGGCCCCGATCACCACGCTGCGGTAGAGGGCCCAGCGCTCCTGCAGCACCGCACCCTGTTGGGCCTGGGCCGAGGCCAGCTGGCCGCCGTCAAACAGCACCCCCTCGGCGGCGGCGGTGATGGTCAGCAGCCAGTCTTCGACGATGTCGCTGATGGAGGGACCGCCGCCGCTGGCGATCGCCGACAGGCTGATGACCGGCAGCCGGTCGGCCCAGGCCCGATCCGCCAGGTAGTAGCCGGCGAGCAGTTCGCGCTGGGCCCGCTGCACGTCCGGGCGCCGCAACAGCAGCTGCGCCGGCACACCGGTATCCGGCAGCGCAGGCATGGACGGCAGCCCGCTCTCCGCGCGCAGGAAACCCTCCAACCGCTGGTCGCTGATGCCGAGCAGCGCCGCCAGCTGCACCTTGAGGTTTTCGATATCCGCCTCCGCCTGCTGCAGTTCCTGCTCGGACTGCACCACCAATTGGCGCTGCTGCAGCACGTCGGCGGCGGAACTGACGCCGCCGCCGAAGCGCAGTTCCAGCACGCGCAGTGTCTTGCGGTTCACCTCCAGCTGCTGCCGCAGCAGGTCGTGCTGGCCCCACTGCTCGCGCAGCTGCAGCCAGGCGATGGAGACCTCCGCGGCCAGGCTGAGGGCGGCGGTCTGCAGGTTCTGCTCCGCGGCCAGGCGGTCCGCCTCGGCGGCTCTGCTGCCTGCGCGCACCCGGCCCCAGAGATCCACCTCGTAGCTGGCCGCCAGGCGCCCGCTCCAGGTATTGCCCTCGTTCTCGCTGCCCTCGAAATCGAAGTCGCCCTCGGCGCGGCGCTGCTCCGTGTTCTCGAGCCGGGCGGTCAGGCGCGGCCAGAAGCCGGAACGCGCGCCCCTGACCGCGGCATCGGCCTGCTCCAGGCGCCACAGGGTCGCCTGCAGGTCCGGACTGTCTTGCAGGGCCAACTGCACCAGCAGGTCCATCTGCGGATCGTCGAAGCTGCGCCACCAGCGGACCTCGGCAGTCTCCTTGCCGGAGGCGCGAAAGCTGTCCGGCAGGCCGAGGCTTTCCCTCGGCAGATCCGGCGGCAGAGTCTGGGTGGCGCAGGCAGTGAGCAGCGGCAGGCAAATTGCCATAAACCGGTGAATCGACCGGGGAAATCGCAAGGGAATACCACCAAAGTGTCTGTATTCGAGTGAAAGTTGAAAAATTATTGCGCTAATTATGGAAGTCGCCTTTTCCGCTGCAAGGCAATTTACCGTTGTTTACGCTTGTAGAGGAAAAGCCAGTGGGAAATTGGGAATGCCCGGCGTGCCCTCGGTGTCCTGCCTCATGGTAAATGCGGCCCGCCCGAAGAGAGTTCCCCAAAATCGCCCACAGCTGCGCTGCCGCTCTTGAAAAGGGTGCGCCACTCCCTGCGAGCGGCACCTAACTGTGAACGATTTGGGGAGCTCTGATAACCGCATTTACCATGAGACAGGACACCCCCTACTTAGGTATGATGCGCCACACTAAACTGGACGGTCACAAACTGGCCTCAATTCGGGCCGCGCAAGCGGCACGCCCAACTACAATTGACCGGCCGGAACCGCCGGTCGAAATCAATAACGGAAGAAGTAGACGAGAAAACACCATGAGCAAACATCAGCCCCTGGCCCACTGGGACGACATTCTGCTGCTGGACCGCCAGCTCTCCGACGAAGAGCGCATGGTGCGTGACACCGCGCGCGAGTACTGCCAGACCAAACTGATGCCCCGCGTCCTGGAGGCCAATCGCCACGAGATTTTCGACCGCGAGATCATGCGCGAAATGGGCGAGCTGGGCCTGCTGGGCTCCACCATCGAGGGCTACGGCTGCGCCGGCCTGAACTACGTCTCCTACGGCCTGGTGGCCCGCGAGGTTGAGCGCGTGGACTCCGGCTACCGCTCCGCGATGAGCGTGCAATCCAGCCTGGTGATGTACCCGATTTCCGCCTACGGCTCCGAGGAGCAGAAAGAGAAGTACCTGCCCAAGCTGGCCACCGGCGAGTGCGTGGGCTGCTTCGGTTTGACCGAGCCGGACGCCGGTTCCGACCCCGGCGGCATGAAGACCCGCGCCAAGAAGGTCGACGGCGGCTACCGCCTGACCGGCTCCAAGATGTGGATCACCAACAGCCCCATCGCCGACGTCTTCGTGGTCTGGGCCAAGGACGACGAGGGCGATATCCGCGGCTTTATCCTCGACAAGGGCATGGAGGGCCTGTCCGCACCGAAGATCGAGGGCAAGTTCTCCCTGCGCGCCTCCATCACCGGCGAAATCGTGATGGACAATGTGTTCGTGCCCGAGGAAAACAAATTCCCGGACATCAAAGGCCTGCGCGGCCCCTTCGGCTGCCTGAACCGCGCCCGCTACGGCATCTCCTGGGGCGCCATCGGTGCGGCGGAGTTCTGCTGGCACGCCGCGCGCCAGTACGGCCTGGACCGCAAGCAGTTCGACAAGCCGCTGGCGCAGACCCAGCTGTTCCAGAAAAAGCTCGCCGACATGCAGACCGAAATCGCCCTCGGCCTGCAGGGTTCCCTGCGCGTCGGCCGCATTATGGATGAGGACAAACACTTCGACCCCACCATGATCTCGCTGATGAAGCGCAACAACTGCGGCAAGGCCCTGGACATCGCCCGCGTGGCCCGCGATATGCACGGCGGCAACGGCATCGCCGACGAGTTCCATGTAATCCGCCACGTGATGAACCTGGAGGCGGTGAATACCTATGAGGGCACCCACGATGTGCACGCGCTGATCCTGGGGCGGGCGCAGACCGGGTTGCAGGCGTTCTTTTAAAAAACGGGACTCGGGACTCGGGACTCGGGACTCGGGACTCGGGACTCGGGACTCGGGACTCCAAAAGGATAACCGACGCTTAATGCGAAGGCCCTGATGTCGGGGGCCGTCCGGGAAAAGCGCCTGCGGCCGAAAATGGCCCGATGAGGCTGTTGACCGGACGGCCACCGACAGCAGGGCCGCCCTGCTCTTGAAACGCCCCCCCACCCATGTCGAAGCCCCCCAACACAGCTGAATATTTATGGAACAACTGCTGTACTGGTTCGATCTAATCGGCATAGTGGTCTTCGCCTTTACCGGCGTGCTGGCGGCGGGCCACAAGCAGATGGACCTGTTCGGGGCCGTGGTGTTGGCCTGCGTGACCGCCACCGGCGGCGGCACCACGCGGGACATGATCCTGAATATTCCAGTATTCTGGTTGCAGGACAGCCACTACCTGTGGATTGCTGCCGCTACCGGTGTGATCAGCTTCTACCTGATCCGCTACCTGCAGGTGCCCATGCGCCTGCTGATGATCGCCGACGCCATGGGCCTGGCGGTATTCGTGGTGATCGGCACCCAGAAAGTGCTGGAACTGGGCCACTCCCCCGCCATCGCCATAGTGATGGGGGTGATGACCGGCACTTTCGGCGGCCTGATCCGCGATATTCTCGCCGGCGATATACCGCTGCTGCTGCGTCGCGAGATCTACGCAACGGCGGCACTGGCCGGCGCCGCCTCGCTGGTACTGCTCGATGCGACCGGCAGGGTGCCCGGAGAGATAGTGGTGGCCACAGCGGTACTGGTCACCCTGTCGATACGACTGGCGGCGCTGCGCTGGAACCTGTCCGCACCCATAGCCCGCATCGGCACCAAATGAATAGCATGCAGTTTTTACAGGTATCAATGCAGTGAGCGATCTTCGCCTTCCAAAAGCAGCCTTTCTTTTCCTCTGCTCCCTCTGCCTCCTGCTCGGCGCCTGCGATCGGAAGGCGAAACAGGAACAGGTCGAATCCCCGGCACAGCTGATACCCAAACCCTGCTGGTTCGAAACCGACGGCAGCTGGCCGGTGGCCCAGTGCTTCATGATGGAAGTACCCGAGAACTACGCCAAGCCGTCGGAGCGCAGGATCCGCTTCCCGGTGGTGCGCTTCCTCGCCGCCGAACCGGATCCCGACAAGCACCCCCTGCTGCACCTGGGCGCCGGCGGTCCCGGCGCCAGCATGGGGCTGGAACCAGAGAATGCCAGCGAGTGGCTGTGGATCAACTACGCGGAAATGACCGTCGACGACGGCCGCGACCTGATCGTCATAGACCCCCGCGGTACCGGCATGGCGCAGCCCCGCCTGACCTGCGATGAATTCATCGAGGACGCCAACACCGCCTTCCAGCGCGACCTGTCCGCCGACGAGGAAGCGCGGGTCTTCACCTTCAGCATGGAGCGCTGCTACAGCCGACTCTCCAAAGTCGCCGACCTGGCCCAGTACAACAGCGTTACGGTCGCGCGGGATGTCGAGGAACTGCGCAAGCAGCTGGGCGAGGAGAAGCTCAATCTGTACGGCGTCTCCTACGCGTCCCGCTACGCCCTGACCCTGGCCCGCGACTACCCGGACTCGGTGCGTGCCCTGGTACTCAACAGCGCGGTGTTTCCCGATATCAAGTACACCCAGCAGCTGGCCGAGGACTCCGTCGCCGCCTACCAGCGCGGCCTGCAATACTGCACCGATGACAAGCTGTGCAACAGCCGCTACCCGGACCTGAAGCACCGCCTGGAAAACGTGGTGCAGTCCCTGGATGAAAACCCGCTCACCATACCGATCAAGCACCGCTTTTCCAGCGACGAGTATCCCTTCGTCCTCACCGGCCAGCGGCTGTTGCGGGTGCTCTTCCAGGCCCTGTACAACGAAAACTTTTACGGCGAGCTGCCGCCACTGATCGCGGCCCTGGAAGGCGGCGAAAACGAGCCCGCGCGCAAGGCCGTTGCCGGTTTTATGGAGATAGTGCTCGATCCCTACTTCGGCGACGCCGCCGGTATCAGCCACTTCTGTTACGAAGAGGCCCCCTTCGTCGACTTCAACAAGGCCCGCACCAGCGCCGCCGACACCGGTATCCTCGGTGGCGCCGTGCGCAGCGATATCGAGCTGATGCAGGTGCAGTGCCGTATCTGGGCCATCCCCTCGGCGTCGCTGCTGGAATCCCGCGCCATAGAGACACCCCTGCCGGTACTGGTGATGCACGGCGGCCTGGACCCGGTGCTCGCCGCCGAGGATGCCGACAAGGCGCGGCGCAAGCTGCCAAATCACCAGTGGCTGCTGTTCCCGAAACTCGCCCACGACGTCATCTCGGCCAGCAACTGCGCGGAGCAGGCGGCGGCGCGCTTCCTCGACAATCCCGAGGAGAACCAGGAGGAATCGGTGAAGGCCTGCCGCCAGGAGGAACTGGCGGACAAGGAGCCCGCCGGGGGAGAGGTGTCGACGAACAGCCAGTACAGTCAGCAGGACTGAGGCCCACCGCATCCCGCGTATAAATTAGTCATTCTGTGCTCAGCTTCGGCAGCTTTGGGAAAAACTGACCCGATATCTGGACAAAGCCACCGCTTGCGCTTAATTTCGCCCCTATAACAACGATAAGTGCGGCGACACGACGAGCATGAGCGAAGAGGCAGTAATTGAGGTATGGGAACTGGCGGATATAGCGCCGGATCCCGAAGTGGTGATCCTGGATTGCCGCTACGACCTGGCCGATCCGGAGGCGGGCGCCCGGGCGTTTGCCGAGGGGCATATTCCCGGTGCCCGCTACGCCAGTCTGCACCGCGACCTTTCCGGCCCCCTGGCCCGCTACGGCGGCCGCCACCCGATGCCCGGCGCGGAGCAGTTCCAGCAGTTCGCGCGCGCGCAAGGCATCAGTCGCGACTCGCTGGTGGTACTCTACGACGATCACCGCCTGGCCTTTGCCGCCCGCGCCTGGTTCCTGCTCCACCACTTCGGCCACCAGCGGATCGCCGTACTGAACGGCGGCCTCGGCACCTGGCGCGGCGCGGGCCTGCCCCTGGAGCCTGGCGCCCCGGAGTTGAATAAAAGCCCCGCGGCAACAGCCGGCGACTTCACAGCCGAGCCGCGAACCGACGCCCTGCTCGATCACCGGCAGGTATACGGCGGGCTGGACAACCCGCCCTGGCAACTGGTCGACGCCCGCGACGCGCGGCGCTATGCCGGTATCGAGGAGCCCATAGACCCCATCGCCGGCCACATTCCCACCGCAGTCAACAAACCCTGGCAGGGGGTGACCCATGAAGACGGCACCCTGAAAAGCCGCAGGGAACTGGTGGAGCACTGGCAGGATATTCCCGCCGACGAGCGGCTGGTGAACTATTGCGGTTCCGGCGTCACCGCCTGCGTGAACCTCTTCTCACTGCACCTGATAGGTCGCACCGACGCCCTGCTCTACCCGGGCAGCTGGAGCGACTGGTGCGCGCATATCGTCTATCCGGAAGCCGAAGTGGCGGAGTGAGGGACTCGGGGCTCGGGGCTCGGGACTCGGGACTCGGGACTCGGGACTCGGGACTCGGGACTCGGGACTCGGGACTCGGGACTCGGGACTCGGGACTCGGGACAATCGTAGGGTGGATAAGCGCAGGCGCATCCACCACACCCGGCGGATGCGCTTGGCGCCTATCCGCCCTACGGTCGGCGGTTTCCAGGTTGAATCAACGCAGCAGGCAAGCACCGGTACCGGCGAGACCGCAATAACCGCCCGGATTCTTGGCCAGGTACTGCTGGTGATCCTCTTCGGCGTAGTAGAAGGTCGGCGCCGGGGCTATTTCGGTGGTGATTGATCCCAGCCCCTTCTCCTCCAGAGCTGCCTGGAACTGCGCTTCCGTCTCCCGTGCCTCCTGCAGCTGCCCTTCTCCGTAGCAGTAGATACAGGAACGGTACTGGGTGCCCAGGTCGTTGCCCTGGCGCATGCCCTGGGTGGGGTCGTGCTCCTCCCAGAAACGGCGCAGCAGTTCCCCGTAGGAGACCTTCTGCGGGTCGAAGACCACCAGCACCACCTCCGCATGGCCGGTGCCGCCGCTGCAGACCTCCCGGTAGTTGGGGTTGGGCGTGCTGCCGCCGGCGTAGCCCACCGCGGTGCTGTAGACGCCGTCGATTTCCCAGAAGAGGCGCTCGGCGCCCCAGAAGCAGCCCATCCCGAATATCGCCTTTTCGAGCCCCGCGGGGAATGGCTCCACTGTGGTGCGGCCGGAAACATAGTGCACGCCGCTGATGGGCATGGCCTGATCGCGGCCGGGCAGGGCCTCGCCGGCGCTGGGGATGGTGAATTTGTCGTACTGCATGTTCTACCTGCGTTAATTCTTGGCGACCATTATGCAACCACTGGCTTTCATCGGCCGGGAAACTTCCCAGTCCAGGAAATCGGCTCCCAGTTTCTCTTCCGCGCGCACCGCCAGGCGCAGGAACGGGGAGCGCCCCGGGTCCACCAGGACCACCCTCTGCACCCCGGCTTGAAGCGCGCGGCGGGTGAGATTGTACAGTGGCTTTTCCAATTTATCCCAGAAGCAGATATCGGTGCCGATAACCGCGTCGAAGCCCGCCAGGTCGGCCTTGGTCACCTTCTCGTAATAGCAGCGCCAGGTCTCCACGGAGACGCCGTTCAGCTCGGCGTGGTAATGCACGAAGGGAAAGACACTGGGATCCGCATCCAGGCCGGTGACTTTCGCATCGAACTGCCTGGCACAGAAGATACCGCCGAGACCCCAGCCGCAACCCAGGTCCAGCACCCTGGCGCCTTTCTTCAGCGGGTGCCGCTTCAGGTAGTCCATCATCAGGCAGGAACTTTTCCAGAACTTGTTGCCGTGCAAGCTGGCGTCACCGGCCTCGCGGCGGAGCCGGCGCATATCCGGGTGGGCATTCTTGCGGATGGTCAGGCCGAAGAGACGGCGGCTGAGAGGGCCGGAAGTCATGGTCTGGAATCACCTCCTTCTTATCTGGGCACTGCATGAAAAACCGCCACCGGATTAACGTGGCAGTTGGCGATCGACACATAAGTGTACCGACTATGGCCGGGGCTTTCAGCCCAAAGACAGTCGGACAGTTACGGATTCCGTTACCCACACATCCCCGTACAAGTGGGCACTGTGCCGCCAGAAAAAAGGGCCAACCGCCAAAAGCCGATTGCCGACTTATCTCGATTACGCCATCCCGGCTTACTGGACTACCTTTTTATCGACAGCTCAAGAAATAACCGCAAAAGCACGACAGGAAAGGCGTGAAGAGCTCAATGCGCAAGTTCATACCGATTGGTTTAGCCGGCGTCCCGATACTGGCCGCAACCGGTGTCCAGGCACTGCCGGTGTACGAGTCCAAAGAGGTTGCCCTTTACATCCAGGGCTACATGACCACCCATCAAATCAATATTGAGGGAAACACAGAACTCATCGACGGCGCCTCCCGACTGGGCTTCAATCTCGATGTACCCGCTTACGATAAGTGGAACGTGGGGTTCAATATCGAATGGGGGCTCCTGCTGGTTTCTCCCAACCGGCAGATCGTCATATCCGGTGACCAGCAGGCAGAGCCTGGGGAACTCGCAGACCCGCTCTATGTTCGCCAGGGTCACGCCTATGCCAAGCATGAATTCTGGGGCGATTTTGCCGCCGGCAAACAGTGGGCCGTCTACTACGATGTGGCGGGGATCACCGACTGGTACAACGTTTCCGGCGGGCTCGCCAGCGGCGCCTTTGCCCTGGGCGGGGACGGCGGCATTACCGGCACCGGCCGCGCCGACGCTGCTCTGACCTGGCGCAAGCGCTGGAAGGGCCTCGGCGGGGAAATCCAGATCGGCCTGCAATATGCCGCCCACGTTGCCGACCTGGACATCAGCGTCGAGGGCGCCAGAGGGCCCGACACCCTGCTGGTATGTCCGCCAGGGGACTGCGAATATGGCCTGTCCCGCGGTGCGTCGCTGACCTACAAACTGGATGTCGGCAACGGCTGGTTTTTCGGCTTGGCCTACAACCGGGTCAACCTGGATCTTTTTACCGAAGACGGGCTGCTCTTCGATATCTCTGATCCCAGCGCCCCGATACTGATCCGGGATAACGAGGTGATCAATGCCAGTAGCAACGACTTCGCCTTTATCGGCGGTATCGCCTATGGCAAAGGCGCCTTCCAGGAAGGACTCTACGCGGCCTTCAACTGGCACCGCTCGCACAATAACGAACTGGCCCCTCCCAGCACCACCATGGGCGCCACCAACTTCTTCAATGCCATAGGTTCAGAAAGCTTTGTCAGTTGGACCTGGGGGGCCTTCAACTGCTACTCCATTTACGGCGGCCACAACCTGCTGAAATCCCACGACGACGAAATTTTCCACGAAGCGCTGATTACCGGGGACAGGTACCGCCTCGGCAAATATTTCCTCGGCTTCAACTACCAGTGGAACGAGCGGGTGCGCCTGTACCTCGAGGGCGGCATAGACGACAGCAACGATGTGGCCCAGGCAACGGGCGACTTTATCGCCGCAGGCATAAGGGTCGACATCTGATAAGCTAGCGGTCAAAGTTTTATAGAGAGGGTAGACTTTGGGCCGCATTATCCTGCTGATCGCCGTCGGCATTTTCGCCTGGTTGGCGTGGCAAAAATTCAAGGCCAGCGCCCCCAGGGAGCGCCGCAAGTTATTGCTGCAGTGGCTGCTGATCGGCTTGGCGCTGGCGGCGGTCCTGCTCGCCATCAGCGGCCGGCTGCATTGGGTGGCGGCGGCCGTAGCGCTGGCGCTTCCGGTTCTGGGTAAAACCCTGGGCTGGCTCGGCCGGCACCTGCCCTGGCTGGCGCCGCTGATCGCCAGGCATGCGCAGGCAAAGCAGGAACAGAAACAGCGCTCCGCCGACGCCGACAAGCCCCCTCCCCTGACCGTCGACGAGGCACGACGTATCCTCAATGTCAGCGAGGATGCGAGCCGCGAGGAAATCATCGGTGCCCACCGCAGGCTGATCCAGAAGCTGCACCCGGATCGCGGCGGCAACGACTACCTGGCCTCGAGGGTCAATGCGGCCAAGGAGCTGCTGCTCAGGAAGTCGGGGTAGGTTGGGCTGAGCTTCGCGAAGCGCAACCTACACCAACCCACCGGACCCGACGATTACAGCCGGCATAGCAGGTGGATGTAGCGCGCCAGCTGCCGGTAGGGATCCACTCGGGAATACTCCAGTTCCTTTTCCACTATCGCCGCCGCCGGCAGCTTCTCGCGCATTTCTGGGGTCATGAAGTCGTGGAAGCAGCGGATACCGCTGTGGACGACGAGGTCGAGGCCCGACTGGGCCAGCCAGTCTTGCACCCACTCCAATAGCAGCGGGTTCTGTGGCGTCAGGCTGCCGGGGTGGCCGCCCCAGTGCCCGGTTTCGACATTGCGGTCCAGTTGCCTGAAGCTGCCCCGCTGCAGCAGGCGGAACTCCAGCGCGCGGCGGTTGTAGAAGGTCAGCGACAGGTAGCCGCCGGGCTTCAGCAGCTTGCGCAGCTGCCCTATCGCCTCCTTCGGCTGCGCCAGCCACTCCAGCACCGCGTGGCAGATCACCAGATCGGCATCCCGCAACTCGAGTAATTCCGGCAATTCCTGCAGAGGCCTGTGCAGCAGGGTCACCCGCTCCTGCAGCTGGCGCTCTTCCAGCTGCTCCGAGGCCTGCTCCAGCATCTGCGCGGAGATATCCGCGAGGAAAACCCGATGGCCGCCCGCGGCCAGGTCCATCGCAAACTGCCCCTGGCCGCCGCCGGCATCGACTATCTTCAGGCTGCCTGCTGCCTCCTCCGCCAGCAGCGGCGCCAGGTCCCGGTTCAGCACCGCCAGGCGGATATCCCCCTTGAGTCCGCCGTAGATGCGGTTGCGGAAGCGGTGGGCCAGGTCGTCGAAATTGCGGTCGGAAGTCATTCGGGCTGGATATCCGGCGGTGAATCAGTACAGCGGCGCCGGTTTTCGGCGATCTTTTCCGCCACGGCTATGTTCAGGTCGATATCCAGCACCGCAGCCAGCTTGAGCAGGTACATCTGCACATCCGCCAGTTCGGCTGCCAACTGCCCCGCCTCCTCCGTCTGCATCAGTTGCTCAATCTCCCCATCGCTGCGCCACTGCAGATGACGGCACAGCTCCGCCACCTCCACGGACAGGGCCATGGCCAGGTTTTTCGGCGTGTGCAGCGGCTGCCAGCCGCGCTTCTGCGCGATTTCGTCGAAGGCGGCCAGTATCACTTTGCTGTCCATCCGCTTATTTCTCCCGCTGGTGTTCCAGCGAGCGCCCCTCGGCGGCCAGAATGGCCTGCAGCGTGCGCGAGCGGAATTCGCGCAGGTAGAGCACCCAGACCACCAGCAGGTAACCGGCAACGAAAAGGATCGGGTGGATAAACCACCCCATTACCGACATCGCGAAGTAATAGGAGCGCAGCCCGTAGTTGTAGCTGTGCCCCGCCTGGTCGATGACCTTGGCGGTGCTGATGGCGAAGCGGCGGCGCTCCTCCTCGGAGATGTCCTCGGCGTCCGACGGCGGCGCGGCACCGAGCAGCACATTGGCGAAGGAGTACTGGCGCAGGGACCAGGTGAAATTGAAAAAGGCGAAGATAAAAATCAGTATCAGCAGCAGTATCTTCAACTCGAACTGTTCCACCGAGGTCTGCTCCGCAAACGGCAGGCTGCTCAGTATCTCGACAGCTGCCTTGTTGGCGGACAGGGCCGTCACCAAACCGGCCAGGATCAGGATGCTGGTGGAAGCGAAGAAGCCGATCACCCGCTCCAGGTTGCCAATGATCGCCGCGTCCGGCATGCGCATGTCCCGCTCCAGCATGCGCAGCATCCACTCGACCCGGTACCACTGCAGCGAGGAAGACAGGGACCAGGTGACCTTGGCTTTCTTGCGCGCAAAGACGGTATAGCCCGCCCAGGTGATGAAAAAGCCGGTGACGCTCGCAATGTCCAACAGAGTCAACTTCTCTCTCCGTGTTCGTCTACATTTATGCCGGGGCCCTTGACCCACGGCCCAGCGCAGTCTTCGCGCCGCTGGCGCCCTTGTCAACACTGTTATTCCAACGAGGGCAGACGGTAGAATAGCGCCCCAAATGCCGGACGGCTCAGTTTACAGCGCCACCGGCCAAAGAATTCGTATAAATCCAGGGAGCTGTCTCTTGAGCAACTCACATCCCGCCTTCGAACCGGTGACCAGCGCAGAAATCGAATCCCTCGGCGTGCGTGTCGAAGAGTACCGCCACGTAAAGACCGGTGCCCAGCACCTGCATATCGCCGCCGACAATCCGGAGAACGTCTTCCTGGTGGCCCTGCGCACCGTTCCGCAGGACTCCACCGGCGTGGCCCATATCCTCGAGCACACGGCCCTCTGTGGCAGCGACAAGTACCCGGTGCGGGATCCCTTCTTCATGATGATACGGCGTTCCCTGAACACCTTCATGAACGCCTTCACCAGTTCCGACTGGACCGCCTACCCCTTCGCCAGCCAGAACCGCAAGGACTTCGACAACCTGCTCGACGTCTACCTGGACGCAGTCTTCTTTGCGCGCCTGGACCCGCTGGACTTCGCCCAGGAGGGCCACCGCCTCGAGTTCGCCGAAACCGGTAACCCCGACAGCGAACTGGTGTACAAGGGCGTGGTCTACAACGAGATGAAGGGCGCCATGAGCTCGGTCAGCTCCCAGCTGTGGCAGACGCTGAGCAAATACCTCTTCCCGACCACCACCTACCATCACAACTCCGGCGGCGAGCCGGCGGATATCCCCAAGCTCAGCTACGAGCAGCTGAAAGAGTTCTACCGCAGCCACTACCACCCCAGCAACGCCATCTTCATGACCTTCGGCGACATCCCCGCCGCCGAGCACCAGGCGGTGTTCGAGGAAAAGGTGCTGCACAAATTCGAACCGCTGGACAAGACCATCTCCGTCGGCCGCGAGGACCGCTACCAGGCACCAATTGCTGTGGAGGAGCACTACCCGCTCAGCGACGAAGAACTGAAGGAAAAGACCCACATAGTATTCGGTTGGCTGCTCGGCGATGTCACCGACCTGGAGGAAGCGCTGACCGCGCACCTGGTGTCGGGCGTGCTGCTGGACAACAGCGCCTCGCCGCTGATGAAGCTGCTGGAGACCACCGACCTGGGCACCTCCCCCTCCCCGCTGGTGGGCCTGGACGACTCCCAGCGCGAGCTGGTGTTCGTCTGCGGCATCGAGGGCAGCGAGCGGGACAGGGCCGACGAACTTGAGAGGCAGGTACTCGCGGTATTGGAGGAAGTGGCCGAGAAGGGCGTGCCCTACGAGCAGGTGGCCGCCAGCCTGCACCAGTTGGAACTGCACCAGCGGGAAATCACCGGCGACGGCTATCCCTACGGCCTGCAGCTGATCCTGACCGCCCTCACCGGCGCCACCCACCGGGGAGATGCCGTAGGCCTGCTGAATATCGATCCCATCCTGGAAAAGCTGCGCGAGCAGATCAAGGATCCGCGCTTTATCGCCGACAAGGTGCGCGAACTGCTGCTGGAAAACCAGCACCGGGTGCGCCTGGTGCTGTCGCCGGACGACAAGCTGGCCGAGCGCCGCGAGACCGAAGAAAAGGCACAGCTGGCGGAAATAAAGTCCCGCCTCAGCGACGACGAGAAACAGCGGATCATTCAGACAGCCCAGGCCCTGCTGGAGCGCCAGCAGCGCGAGGACGACGAGTCCATACTGCCCAAGGTGGGGGTCGAGGACATTCCGCCGGAACTGCCCAAGGTGGAGGGCGAGGAAATCTTCCTCGAGGGCCACAAGCTGACCCGCTACAGCGCCGGCACCAACGGCCTCGTCTACCAGCAGATGGTCTGCGCCCTGCCGGAATTCAGCGAGGAGGAGAAGCAGCTGCTGCCCTACTACTGCCAGGTCCTGAGCGAAGTCGGCCTCGGCGACAAGGACTACCTGGAGGTACAGCAGTGGCAGACCCGCGTCGCCGGCGCCCTGCACGGTTTCACCAGCAGCCGCACCGCCATCGACGACCTCCAGCAGCTCACCGGCCACTTCGTCCTGTCCGGCAAGGCCCTGGCCCGCAACCAGGCGGCGCTGACCGAACTAATGCAGGCGACCATGGAAAGCGTGCGCTTCGACGAGCTGCCGCGCATCAGGGAGCTGCTGCTGCAGACACTGGCGCGGCGCGAGCAGGGTGTGGTCGGCAACGGCCACGCCCTGGCCATGGCCGCCGCCAGCGCCGGTTACAACCGCGCCGCCTTCGAGAGCCACGCCACCGGCGGCCTGCTCGGCCTGCGCCATCTGAAGTCGATGGTGCGCGGCCTCGACGCCGAGCTGGGCCTGGAAAAACTCACCGCGAAGTTCCAGGCGATACACGACAAGATTCTCAAGGCCGAGCGACAGTTCCTGCTGGTCGGCGAGGGGGACAGGCTGCCGGCATTCAGCCAGGCGCTGGTGTCCCTGGGCAGCGAGTCCACCCTGCCGGCGGCGGATCCCAATGCGCCCTTCGACAGCCAGCACATCCAGCAACTGTGGATCGCCAACAGCCAGGTCAACTTCTGCGCCAAGGCCTATGCCACTGTGCCCATGACCCATCCGGACGCCGCGCCGCTGGCGGTGCTGGGCGGCTTCCTGCGCAACGGTTTCCTGCACCGCTCGATTCGCGAACAGGGCGGCGCCTACGGCGGCGGTGCCAACCACGACAGCAATATCGGCGTATTCCGCTTCTTCTCCTACCGCGACCCGCGCATGGCCGAGACTCTCAAGGACTTCGACGCGTCCCTGGATTGGCTGGCGCACGAGAAGCACAAGGACGAGCAGGTGGAGGAAGCGATACTCGGCGTCGTCGGCGCCCTGGACAAACCCGGCTCCCCCGCCGGCGAGGCCAAGAAGGACTTTCACTCCGCCCTCTACGGCCGCACCCACGCAGTGCGCCAGGAATTCCGCCGCCAGGTCATCGAGGTGAAACTGGAAGACCTGAAGCGCGTCGCCGCCACCTATCTGAACCCGGAAAAGGCCAGCACCGCGGTGGTGACCGGCGCCCAGGGGCGCGAGGCGGGGCTGAAGCTGGAGCTGCAGGAAGAGAAACTCTGAACTGATGCGGGAAAAATGCCCTTGTAGGAGCGGCCGTTGGCCGCGATCGACGGTCCGCAGAAACCACTGGATTTGATGGCTTCGATCGGGCCGGTGGATTCTTCCAGTATTGATCGCGGCCATGGACCGCTCCTACAGGGTTGAGTGCAATTTGTTGACGACTCGATGATGGGCAAACAAGACAATATCTACGCAAACCCCCTGGGCGATGTAGCCGGTTTCAAGTTCGACCAATCGGTGGTCGAAGTCTTTCCGGATATGATCCAGCGTTCGGTGCCCGGCTACACCACCATAGTGGCGATGATCGGCACCTTGGCGGAGCGCTACGCCCAGGCGGGCAGCCGCTGCTACGACCTGGGCAGTTCGCTGTGCGCGGCCACCCTGTCCATGCGTCACCGGATTCCGGCGGCGGATTGCGAAATCATCGCCGTCGACAATTCAGAGGCGATGGTGGAGCAGGCGCGCATCGTATTGGCGGCAGACAGCGGCCGGATACCAGTGCAGCTGGTCTGCGACGACCTGCAGAATGTGCCCATCGAGAATGCCTCGGTGGTGGTGCTCAATTTCACCCTGCAGTTCATCCCGGTGGAACAGCGCCTGGCTATCGCGCAGAAAATCCACGACGGCCTGCGCCCCGGCGGCATACTGATCATCTCGGAAAAGGTCGACTTTACCGACCCGGACCACCGCGAGCTGATGATCGACCTGCACCACGCTTTCAAGCGCGCCAACGGCTACAGTGAACTGGAAATCGCGCAGAAGCGCACCGCGCTGGAAAATGTGCTGATTCCGGAAACCCTGGACACCCACCGCGAGCGCCTGAAGGCGGTGGGCTTTACCAGCGTCGATGTGTGGTTCCAGTGTTTTAATTTTGCATCCCTAATTGCCATAAAGGCGAAGACCTGAATGAAACCACCCAGTAGGAGCGCTCCTACTGGTTCGCACAGAACCAACTTCGAACCATGATCGACTACACCCAGCTCTACGCCGCCCTGCAACATATCCCCGAACTGCGCCCCTGGCTGGCGCAGCTGCCGGAACAGATCGCCGCCGGCCTCAGCTCGCGCCGCTGGGGCGACCTGCCGGACTGGCGCGCCGCCCTCGAGTCCCTGCCCGATATAATCCCCTCCAGTATCGAACTGGAGGAAAGGGTGCGCATCGGCAGTGCCGCCGACACCTCCGAGAAACAGCTGGTGGAGCTGGAAGCACAGCTGCGCAAACTGCACCCCTGGCGCAAGGGCCCTTGGGAGGTCTTCGGAATCGATATAGACACCGAGTGGCGCTCGGACTGGAAGTGGGACCGGGTGCTGCCGCACCTGGAACCGCTGCAAAACCGCCTGGTGCTGGACGTCGGCTGCGGCAATGGCTACCACTGCTGGCGCAGCTTCGGTGCGGGCGCGCGGCGGGTGATCGGCATAGATCCCTCGGTCAAATATATAGCCCAGTTCTATGCGCTGAAAAAATACCTGGGCGCGGAAAAGCCGGTGGACCTGCTGCCGCTCGGCATAGAGGCACTGCCGCCCGATCTGCGGGCCTTCGATACCACCTTCTCCATGGGGGTCCTCTACCACCGCCGCTCGCCGATGGACCACCTGCGGGAACTGCGCGAGACGCTGAGACCCGGTGGCCAACTGATCCTGGAAACCCTGGTGATCGACGGCGACTCTTCAGGGAAAGCGGGCGACTGCCTCGTGCCCGAGGGTCGCTACGCCAAGATGCGCAATGTCTGGTTTATTCCCAGCTGCACCACCCTGGAGAGCTGGCTGCGCAAATGCGGCTTCGAAAACCCGCAGACAGTGGACCTGGATACCACCAACCTCGGCGAACAGCGCCGCACCGACTGGATGCACTTCGAGTCGCTGGCGGATTTCCTGGATCCTGAGTCACCGGACAGGACCATCGAAGGTCACCCCGCGCCCAAAAGGGCCATTCTGGTCGCGAATGCGCCTTAAGGCCGGGACTCGGGACTCGGAAATAGTCAGAGATATTTCTGCCGAAAACTCCCCCCAAGTAGCATCCTGTGCGCACAAGCGCCGCCCAAACAGGCTTTTCTATCATTTCTCCAGTAGTGGCTTGATTGCTGGGGAACTACTGGCAAAGTCCGCCCTAAATTAGTGCAACTCTCGAGTCCCGAGTCCCGATCATTATGAGCATTAGCGTATTCGAACTCTTCAAAATAGGCGTCGGCCCTTCCAGTTCCCACACGGTGGGGCCTATGGTCGCCGCGCGCCAGTTCGTGCAGGATCTCGAAGGCCGCGACCAGTTGCGGAAGACTGACCGGGTACAGGCGCACCTCTACGGCTCCCTGGCCCTGACCGGTATCGGCCACGGCACCGATATGGCGGTGCTGATGGGCCTGCTCGGCGAGGCGCCGGATACCGTCGATGTGGACAGCATCGACGACAAGCTGGCACAGATCGAGAAGGAGCGAAGGCTACGGCTGAGCGGTGACCACAACATTGCCTTCGATCGCGACCGCGACCTGGTATTCCACAATGACGAATTCCTGCCCCAGCACGCCAACGGCATGACCTGCCAGGCCTACCGCGGCGGCGAGCTGCTGTTCCAGCGCAGCTATTTTTCCATCGGCGGCGGCTTCGTGCTGTCCGAGGAGGACTTCGCCCACAAGGAGGAGATCGCCACCCTGCTGCCCTACGATTTCAGCTCCGCCAAACAGCTGATGGAACTCTGCGACCAGCACGGCTGGACCATCGCCGAACTGGCCATGGCCAACGAGAAGGCCTTCCGCAGCGAACAGGAAGTGAAGGATGCACTCTGGCGCATCTGGGAAGTGATGGACGCGTCCATCCAGCGCGGCTGCCGCCAGCAGGGCATACTGCCCGGCGGCCTGAAGGTGCGCCGGCGCGCGGCGGAACTCTACCGGGAGCTCGCCAAGCAATCCGAGGAGGAGCGCAGGAGCGGCCTGGCGATCCTCGACTGGGTCAGCCTCTACGCGCTGGCGGTCAACGAGGAGAACGCGGCCCGCGGCCGCATCGTCACCGCCCCCACCAACGGCGCCGCCGGTGTGATTCCCGCGGCGATCGCCTACTATGTCAATTTTGTCCACGATCCCGCGGAGCACGGCGACCTGAAGGAGCAGGTGGTGGAATTCCTGCTCACCGCCGGCGCCATCGGCATGCTGTACAAGAAGAACGCGTCCATTTCCGCCGCGGAGGTGGGCTGCCAGGGCGAAATCGGCGTGGCCTGCTCCATGGCCTCCGCCGGCCTGGCGGCGGTACAGGGCGGCAGCAACCTGCAGATAGAAAACGCCGCGGAAATCGGCATGGAACACAACCTGGGCCTGACCTGTGACCCTATAGGAGGCCTGGTGCAGGTACCCTGTATCGAGCGCAACACCATGGGGGCGGTCAAGGCCATCAACGCCGCCCGCCTGGCCCTGCGCGGCGACGGTGCCCACATAGTGCCGCTGGACAGTGTCATAGAAACTATGCGCCAGACCGGTATCGATATGCAGAGCAAGTACAAGGAGACTTCGCTCGGGGGGCTGGCGGTCAACGCGGTCAACTGCTGACGCATGCGGGACTTTGCGTAGATTGGGCTGAGCTACGCGAAGCCCAACACCCATTGGCCCGACCTTGCTGGACTTCGCAAGACTCAGCCCAACCTACACCTATTTCGGTAGTCCGTGCCTGGTGTAGATATCGAAACGCCCCGACTTCCCCTCCAGCGACAGCGCCGGCTTCTTGCCGGCCAGAAAAGGCGCGAGCCGTGGCCGCTTGACCACGGTGCGGTAGTAGCAGGCGGCATAGGCCGGCGCCAGCAGCGTATCCGCATCCTCGTCGCTGCCCACCAGTTGGTGGAAGGCCACCATTTCCTTTTTCACCTTGGCACTCTTTCCGCGCTCAGGAAACATCGGATCCAGATATACCACCGGCACTGACTCCGCCGGCTGTCGTGCCAGCCATTCCGCCGCAGGGATTTCCCTCTCCTCCAGCGTCAAGCGCTCGGCAATAGCGGCCAGTTCGTTGTCTTCCTTTGCGGCACACTGCAACCTTTCGAGTCCGTCGCGCAGCAGTGCCCGCACCACCGGGTTGCGCTCCAGCATATGCACTTCGCAACCCAGTGACGCCAACACAAAGGCATCCCGCCCCAGTCCCGCGGTGGCATCCACCACACGCGGAAAAAAGCCGCTGCGCAGGCCAACCGCCCTGGCGATCTGTTGCCCCTTGCCGCCGCCGTATTTGCGCCTGTGTGCCAGGGCACCGCCGACAAACTCCACCGCTACCGGGCCCGGCGCCTTGCGCCCGGTGGCGCAGAGCTGCAGCCGCTCACTGCGCTGCAGTACATAGGCCGGTTCATTGATTTCGACAGGCTCCCGGCAGTCGAGACAGGGAATGTCCAATTCTTTTGCCAGTGCCTGTGCAGCGGGCAACCACTCCGCCGCGCTGGCGACTACGGCCAATGCGTTACTCACGGTACTTCCACGGGATCTGTTGAATGGGGCGGAATGCTAACCCGGCTTGGCGAGCCACTCCAGCGCCTTTTCGTAGTCATTGGAGGGGAATGGCCTGATCTCGGCACTGACGAAATGGTCGACGAGGCGCGGTACAAACCCGAGCAGTGTCTGGTCGGAAACTACGGCAACTTTGTGAATATGTTTGTGATGGTCACGCACGAAGACGCAGTGGGAAATCAGCGCGGCAAAACTTTCCCACCCGGCAAAATCCTGCGCGTTGATCAGCAGACCGCCCAGGCGGCCGTGCTCGCTGATCACCGGGTCGACCTGGGCCGCCAGCGCATTGAAATCCTCTTCCTGCAGAGATCCCAAGGGCCGCACTTCGAGTATCGTATGTTCCCTGTACCAGTCGTGGTCAATCATCTGTCGCAGTAAAGCGAAAGTCGCGACCCAGTCGCGGCTTTCGCTTCAATTTATGAAAAATCCCTGAATCATTCCTGAGGCTCTTCCTCACTGCCGGCTTCGGCCTCGTCCTCGCCGCGCAGTTTTTCCGCGGCCTCTTCGGCAGCCCGCTTCGCCGCATCGCCGGCCTCTTCGATCGCCTCGCCGGTCTTCTCCGCCGCGCTCTCGACGGCTTCTCCGGCTCCTTCCACCGCGCCGCCGACTGTTTCGCCGACGTCCTCAGCGGCTTCCTCTGTCTTCTCTCTCAGCGTGGGATCATCGGTGGCGCCGGGCGGCACGGTATCCGGCTGATCGGGCTGCTGCGGCACATCGGTACCCATGCCGTTGGGCGGGGGCTCCGTTCCATCCGGCGGCGTGGCCGTATCGTCCGGAGGCGTGGTTGTATCCTCCATCTGTTGTTCAGTATCGGGCTTGTCGAGTGAATCGTAGGCATCTTTGGCCTCGCGGTCGCCGCCGCGCGATATGAAGTAACCGATAATCAGCAGCAAGATTATCAGTGGAAGCAAGAGCTTTTTCATAAACCCACCTTTGGCCCCTGGCTGTTGCGAGAATTGAGACATCACCGGCAGGGCATACTGCGTTGCGCCAGATCGGTGGTATCAGATATTGAAACCTCTATTCCGGCGGCTTATGGCAACAACACGCCCAACTCTAGCCTTTTGACGTCAAGCCGTTCTCCGCAGGTTGCACATTGGGCAGAAGAAGTTGACGCCAATATCGATAAGAATAACTCGCCATTGGGGTTCTTCAAGAAACATTGTTCCTCTGCATCAGTTCGGATTGCTGTTAAAAGAGGTGGGGTTAGATCTGGGAGTTTTATCGGGGCGACGGAAGGTGGCTGGTGTAGTTTGGCGTGAGCGCAGCGAACTCCAGCTCGGCGGCGCCCCCTCGCTGGGCTTCGCTGCGCACAGCCCAACCTACGCGAAGCGGCCAGAGACAGGTCAGCCCTGCTGTTCAAACTGTTTCAAACGCGCCAGCAGTGGCGCCGCCTCGGACTCCGCCACTGCCGCATCGCAGCTGCGCAACTGCAGCCGGCCGTAGCTGTCCGGGCTGGCGAAGATCAGGTAGCGGGCCCCCTTCTCGAGCTTCCTGTCGCAGGACTCGAGGCCGAGGCGGAAGGCGATCAGGCGGTTGGCCTCCCCCTTCCATACTTGCCGGGAAACGGCGGAGTAGACATAACCGGAAATGGCCACCATGCCCGGTTCGGACAGGGCGTTGTCCACATCCCGGTGAACACCGGCAATCTGCACCTGGGCCACCAGCTCCGCCTCCGCGTAGCGCTCGGCGAGGCTGTCACCGGCCCCTTCTTCGTCCGCAGACACCCCCTGCCCTTCCTGTGCTGACAGCAACTCGGCGCAGCAGGCCGACAGGCCGAGCAATAGGGCGGTGCCCCAAGGGCGCACTTTACTTCCTTTGTTATTCACGGGCTCTTCTCCTTTTTCTCCCGCCCAATAAGAAGGGCACCGAGGTGCCCTTCTTATTTCACATTATTTGAGCGGCAGCAACTCCAGCTCCACCCGCCGGTTGGCCTGGCGGCCGGACTCGGTGTTGTTCTGGGCGATGGGGTAGCGCTCGCCGTAGCCCACTGCCTGCACCCGGCCGTAGGCGACACCCCGGTCGGTAAAGAAGCCGGCGACGGATTCAGCGCGACGCTCACTCAGAGTCTGATTGTAGACATCGGAGCCAGTGCTGTCGGTGTGGCCGCTGACACGGATCGCCGTCTGGTCGAACTCCTTCAATACCAGGATCACGGAATCCAGGGTGTCGTAGAAGTCGGTGCGGATGGTGGCCTGGTCGGTGGCGAAGGTGATGTTGCCGGGCATGATCAGGCGAATGTTATCGCCCTCGCGCTGCACCCGCACTCCGGTGCCCTCCAGGCGCTGGCGCAGGGCCATCTCCTGGCGGTCCATGTAGTAACCGATGCCGCCGCCAATGGCCGCGCCGCCAACCGCACCGGTGATGGCGCCTTTCTTGCGATCCTTCTTGCTGGCGGTAGCCGCACCGATGATGGCTCCCGCCACGGCACCGGCGCCGGCACCTTTGGCTACGTTACTGGTCTTGCTTTCCCCGGTATAGGGGTCCAGCGTGGTACAGCCCACCAGTGAGCCCAGTGCGAGAATTGCTACCAATTTTTTCATCTAAGGTTCTCCTAACGCTTTTGTTCGATGAAGGTGTGTCGAGTGACCGGAAGTATGGCCGCCCCCAGCTGTCTGGCAGCTGAACCGGCCCCTTCTTATCGGTATCGAAGCCTAGGTGGAAATGACAAATAGGTCTACCGATTGCTGCGCAATTATGGGCAGGAAAATTGACAGGGATTGGAAGGCGCCGGGGCGGATAGTTCCACCACCCCATAGAGGGGGAGACGAGCTTACTCCACAAGTTCTGTGGATAACTCTGTGCATGAAGCGGTAAAAGTCGGCGCCAGGCGGCATAGACTCTCGCTCCCAGCAATTTGCGCACTTTTTAAACTCCCCATTTTTTTCCTTACAAAACAGTAAGTTACGAAAAGTTCAAGGTTTTGCGTACCAATTTCTTAGCTGTGACTATCGGGCGTGCTAGGGCACCGCCGACATGTGGAAAAAAATTTGTCAATACTTGACTCGCCGGCAGGAAATGAATTTTTTAGAAAAATTTCTGATTAGGTGCCCTCGAGTACAATCGGCTGGTCATTAGGGTACCGAAGTACCAGGCAGCGCACTCGGATGAGCGCCACAGGAAAGGTGGCCAGGGCATTGTGGTCAGGCCGGATCAGTAGTGTGGCGGCTTCTCGTTTGCCGCCCCGTCACTGCCCTGCACTTCGAAGGACAGGTCGCGATACTTGTCCGCCAGCTCCCGCAGGTGCGCCACCAGGGTGCGGATATCTGCATCCTGGGTGGCGATCACATCGTTGAGCTGGGCCAGGGTGTCCTCCTGGAAGGCGACGCGGCTTTCCAGCTCCTCTACCCGCGCCGTCAGTTCCACCAGTTTCTGTTCCATCACAGCAAGTCACTCATCACAGCAATTTATAAAGGTGTTCCACCAGGTGCACTGAGCGCCGGTCCATAAACAGGCTCTGGCCGAGGCGCGTGGTCACATAGCCGCAGCCGATGCCCTGTTCCGGGTCGGCGAAGCCGACGCTGCCGCCGGCCCCCGGATGGCCGAAGCCACGCTCGCCGCCGAAGCGCAGGTCGGCGGCCCTGCCGCTGCGGATAAAGCCGCAGCCGAAACTCACTTCGGCCTGCAGTATCGCATCGCGCCCGCAGCTCTGTTCCCGCGCAGCCTCCTCCACCAGTTCCCTCGGCAGGGTCGCCGGCGCATCCGAGGCCAGGTCGCCGTAGACGGCAGCCAGGTCCCGCGCACTGAAATGGCCGTTGGCGGCGGGAATCAGCGCACCGCGCCACTCCGCGCTGTTGGTGCCCATCATCAGGCTCACCGGATTGGTGAAGGCCATGGCCACCGGCCCCTTGCGGTCCTCCTTGATCGCCCGGCCGACGGCGTTTTCCCGCAGTTCCGGCAGCGGCTGCTTGAGCGGACCCACATCGGCGACTCGGGCGGAATTGTGGCCCTCGGCACCGTAGCCACCGTCCAGGTCGAGGGACTCGGCCAGCCCCTCGCGGTAGAGTTCCGGCAGCGGCCTGGAGGCTACCCGCTCCAGCAGGCCGCCGACACTCCAGCCGTAGAGGAAGGGCGCATAGCCCTGGTGGCTACCGGGCTGCCACCAGGGTTCCGTCGCGGCCACCTGCTCGCAGGCCGCCGCCCAGTCGTAGATCAGGCCGTCGGCGACCTTGTCGCGGAAGGCCACCAGGCCGGCGCGGTGGCACAGCAGCTGCCGCGCGGTAATCGCCTCTTTGCCCGCCGCGGCAAACTCCGGCCAGTAGTCCGCCACCGGGCGATCCAGATCCAGCCGGCCCGCCGCCACCTGCTGCAGGGCCAGCAGGGCCAGGACACCCTTGGAGGAGGAGAACACATTGGCCAGGGTGTCCTCAGTGTAGGGCGTCTCTCCACTGCGATCCGCACTGCCCGCCCACAGGGACACTATCAGCTCCCCGTGCTGGCGCACCGCAAAGGCCGCACCGCTGTCGCCGCACTCGCGAAAATTAGCGGCGAATGTGTCGTAAAGCGGCTCAAAACCGGGGGCGCAAAAGCCGTAGATCTCCATGGGTCTCGTCCAGCTGGGTGAAATGAGGCGCAATAGTAGTTTCTTCCCCTGCCCGGCTCAAATGGTTAGGATGGCGCCAGCGTAACTACTCGCCCTTGGGACCAATAAGAGAGGCCTGGGCGGCCCTGCTACCGGTGAAAGTTTGCGGGACACGCCGTGAATACGCCCCTGTAGGCTTGGCTGCGAGGTCCCTCTAGCAGACAGTCCCGCAAACTTTCCCCGGCTGCAGGACCTTCGCACCTGACTCCGGTATTCTTTTTCGAGTCCCGAGGAGGAAAGTAGTTACGACGTACCAAGATTTAGGGAAATAAGAAAGAATGAGTGAGCAACAGGCCATCCAGGACCAGATACCCGGCAACCACTGCTTCGGCTGCGGGCCGGACAACGACCGCGGCCTGCGAATCAAGAGCTACTGGGATGGCGAAGGCAAGACCCGCTGCGAGTTTGTCCCCCAGCCCCACCACAGCGCCGGTCCGGTGCAATACCTGAACGGCGGCATTATCGCCACGGTGATCGACTGCCACACCATCTGCACCGCCATTGCCGATGGCTACCTGCAGGCGGGCCGCTCCGTCGGCAGTGGGGACAAGATCTGGTACGCAACCGGCAAACTGGAAGTGAACTACCGGGCGCCGGCGGCCATCGACAAACCCGCTATGCTGGAGGCGACCATCGTCGAACGCAGTGAAAGGAAGACCCTCCTGCACTGCGCCCTGAGCAGCGGCGGCCGCATCTGCGCCACCGCCGAGGTCGTCGCGGTGCGGGTACCGGATAACTGGTAACCGGTCGGCGGGCTCGATTTGTACAAGCAAGGACCGCTGTATGAAGAAAAAGCAATTTGCCGTTATCGGCCTCGGCGCCTTCGGCTCCGCCGTGGCCCTGGAGCTGATGCACCTGGGCCACGACGTACTGGGCGCCGATTCCAACGAGGAGGAAGCCAACCGCTACGCCGACAACCTCACCCAGACTGCCATTGCCGACGCCACCGATGAAGAGGCGCTGCGCGAGCTGGACCTGCAGCGCTTCGACGCCGTCCTTGTCGCCATCGGCGAACATATCGAAGCCAGCATCCTCTGCACCCTGCTGGTCAAGTCCCTCGGCGCCAGGGAGGTCTGGGTAAAGGCGATCAGCAGCATTCACCACCGCATAGTGCAGAAGCTGGGCGCCGACCACATACTCCACCCGGAATACGAGATGGGACTGCGCGCGGCCCAGAGCATGGCGCACCCGAATATGCTCGACTACATCAACCTCGGGGACGATTATTTCCTGATCGAGATACGTCCCGGGGAAGCCCGGGAAAACCAGCCGCTGGCAGAATTGCAGTTCGACAGGGAAAAGATCCACCTGCTGGCGCTCAAGCACGGCCAGCAGTTGATTGTCCAGCCCGAGCCGACCCGCTTGTTGCGCCGCAACGACCACTTGTTGTTGGTGGGTGATGAGGAGGCCCTGCGCCACTTCGCAGAGACGCTATGAGATCCTGGGTTCGCGGCCTTCGCGCCGGCATCTTGGAGTTCAACCTGAAGCGCGCCTGGCGCTACAGCCCGCCGGCCATTCTCGCGGTGAGCTTCCTGGTACTGATCGCGCTGGGTGCCCTGCTGCTGTGGCTGCCGGTCTCCAGCCATGACGGGCTGGCATTCTCCCAGGCCCTGTTCACCGCCTGTTCGGCAGTGACCGTCACCGGCCTCGTCGTGGTGGATACCGGCAGCACCCTGACACTGTTCGGCCAACTGGTGGTTCTGCTGCTGATTCATTTGGGTGGATTGGGGCTGATGACTTTCGCCGCGCTGACGGTGATGGCCCTGGGCGCACGCTTCGGCCTGCGCCGCGAGCGCCTGGTGCGCGAGGCGATGAACCTCACCTCCCCCGGCGACGTGCTGTTTCTGGTGCGCCGGGTGGCCCTGCTGGCCCTGGCCATGGAATTGTCGGGCACTGCCCTGATGGCCCTTGTGTGGGTGCCGGAAATGGGATTGGGCCGCGGGCTCTGGTTCAGTTTTTTCCACGCCGCGTCCGCGTTCAACAACGCCGGCTTCGCCCTGCTGCCGAACAGCCTGACCCCCTGGGCCAGCCAGCCGCTGATCAACCTGGCGGTTACCGGGCTGTTTATTATCGGCGGCCTGGGTTTTACTGTGTTAATGGACCTCTACCGGCAGCGGCGTTTCTCGACCCTGAGCCTGCACAGCAAACTAACCCTGGCCGGCACCGCAGTACTCGCCGTCGGCGCCTGGCTGCTGATCATGCTGTTCGAGTGGCAGAACCCTCGAACGCTGGGCGCCCTCCCCTCGGGCGACCGCCCCTGGGCGGCCTGGTTCACCGCCGTGACGCCGCGCACCGCCGGTTTCAACACCCTGGACACGGCCGGATTGCTGGTGCCGAGCACTCTGCTGGTCATGGTGTTGATGTTTGTCGGCGCCGGCAGCAATTCCACCGCATCGGGCATCAAGGTCAGCACCTTTATGGTGATAGTTCTCGCCACCCGCGCATTCCTGAGCGGGCGGCAACAGCCCAACGCCTTCGGACGCACCGTCGCCATGGATGCAGTTTTCCGGGCCAACTCCATCGTGGTGCTGAGCCTGCTGCTGGTCATTCTCGGTAACTTCCTGCTGGCCGTTTTCGAGCCGGAGCTGCAACTGCTGGACCTGATGTTCGAGGGTTTCTCCGCGTTCGGCACCGTGGGCCTTTCTCGGGGCATTACCACCGACCTGTCCCTGCCCGCGCAGGGTGTGTTGATGGTATTGATGTTTGCCGGCCGCATAGGCCCGCTGGCCCTGGCTTTTTCACTGGCCCGCCCGCGGCGCAGGCGTCTGCGCTACGTGGAGGAGCAGGTCCAGGTCGGCTGATCTAGCGGTCCTACGCCGCCCTCCCCTGCTATTCCACATCTTCCAGCTTGTAGCCGCAGTACTTGCAGTATTCCGCATCCGCATCGTGGCCGGCGCGGCTGCAGTTGTCACAGCGCTGCAGCGTGCGCTCACGCCCCAGCTCGGAGGCCAGCTCCGCGGTCACAATGCCGGTGGGCACGGCAATAATGGAATAACCGATCAACATGGTCATGGAGGCGATAGCCTGGCCCAGCGGCGTCTGCGGCGAAATATCCCCATAGCCCACCGTGGTGATGGTCACTATGGCCCAGTAGACACTCTTCGGGATGCTGGTAAAACCGTGCCTGGGGTCCTCGACCAGAAACATCAGTGCACCGAAAATGACACACATCACCAGCATGCCGGCATAGAAGACCAGTATCTTGCGCCGCGCCAGCCCCAGGGAGCGCAAGAGCAGATTGGCATCGCGCAGGTAGCGCACCAGTTTCAGGACGCGGAAAATACGCAGCACGCGCAACAGGCGAATCACCAGCAGATAGCCGGCACCGGTAAACAGCAGCGCCAGGTAACTGGGCAGGATCGCCAGCAAATCGACCAGGCCATAAAAACTGAAGATATAGGCTCGACGGTTCACCGCGCAGTAGATGCGCAACAGATACTCGACGGTAAACAGCGCGGTAAAAAACCACTCAAGGGCAAAGAGCAGCTCCCCGTAGCGCCCGGCAATCCCCTCCACCGACACCAACAGCACCAGCCCGACACTGATCAGAATGGCCCAGATCAGGACGACATCAAAGTTCCTGCCCGCCGGCGTATCTGTGCCGAATATCACCTCGTTGAGCCATTTGCGCCTACCGGTTAGTGCCATAGTCCCTCCAGGAAAAATCGAACTATAGCGCCAGCGCCCCGATACCGAAAGGCGCAGATGACAGAGCCCGGGTTTTGCCAGTACCCTTGCGCCATCCCAGACAGCCTGAAATGTGGTAACCATGAAGAAAGAGAACCGCCTCGTCTACTCCACCGACCGCGGCCGTATCAAGGAGGAACCCGAGCAGGAAAAGCGCCGCGCAGGTGATGATTTTGTGCGCATTCAGCGGGAGACCAAGGGGCGCAAGGGCAAGGGCGTAACCTGTGTGCGCGGCCTTCCGGGGACCGACGCCGAACTGAAGCTGCTGCTGGCAGAAATGAAAAAGCGTTGCGGCTGCGGTGGCACGCTCAAGGATGGGGTAATCGAGATGCAGGGCGACAAGCGCGACGAAATCAAGGTGCTGCTGGAGGCGAAGGATTTCAAGGTGAAGCTGGCGGGTGGTTAGTTTCCCTCACCCTTGTAGGAGCGGCCAATGGCCGCTCCTACAGGTGTTTCACCAACCGCAGCGGCTTTACGTCCAGTGCCCGCTCCCGCTTCAGGCAGGGCTCCAGCAGCCGCGCCAGCTGTATCCGGTAGTGCTCACCGATCGCGGCGCTGGCGCTCTTGCATTTGAGCTCCATCGCCTGCAGCCCATCCACCACGCCCTGACGCTGCTGCGGCAGTTTGGGCAGCGGGGCCCTGCCGACGCGCTCCTGCAGCGCCTCGCCCAGGCCCAGCTCGCGCAGGACTGAAGAGGCCTCTATTGCGGAGAAGATCCCTTCCAGTTCCTGCGCGGCCAGTAAGAAGTATTTCTGCACCAGTTCGCGCTGAGCGGCATCCAGGGACAGGCGATCGATCATCAGCCCCAGGATATCCGCATAGTTGTCCAGCTTCTCCAGCCGCGGCGCCAGGGCTGCATAGGCCTGGAGCTGTTCCAGCTGCTGCCGGGCCGCCTGCCGTTCCGCTGCGGGCATGGCTTCCAGTGCGCGGCGGATGCGCAGATAGAAGACGCGGAAGATCTGCAGCAGCTGCTGCTGCAGCTCCCCCCGGCGCGCGCGGTTGTCCCTGATGCTCTCGTCGGCCGCCGCCGGGGTAGCCCCGCCGAGGTAGAATTCCTGCGGCTCTATCTTGGCCTGGATCCTGAGCAGCCCGGCCCCCAGTTGCATGGCCGCGCCGCGCGCCACCAGGTCGTCGCAGCGCTGCTCCAACTCCCTCAGCTCGACGAGCTTGCCGCGCAACCAGTCGATGGCCGACTGCAGGTCCATCGACTGCATCTCCTCGCCGGCCGGCAGTTCCAGCGGCAGGAAGCGGCGCGGGGGCAGCTGGTTGAAGTACTCCCCCAGCAGTTGCAGCGCCTGTTCGGCCTCCTTGCTGGCACAGAGCAGCAGCCGGTTCTCCACCGCACGGGCGCCTTCGGCGGCGACCGAAACGCTGATGGCAGCGGTCAGTGTATCCAGGCTGTCGAACAGCTTCTGTATGGAAAACTCCTTCTGGACCAGCGGCTGCAGGCCGAGGTCCTCGACCCAGGCGATACGCTCATTGTCCGCCGCCTGGGTAGCGTCCCAGGAGTCGCTGGCCTGGGCCATCGCCAGTTCGATATTGGAGCGGGTCTCCTCGTCCAGGTTGCACAGCATCCAGTGCACCGCGTCGGGGTAGTCCCGCAGACGCTGGCCAGCGACGGACGCCTCGCGGTTGATTTCCGCCACCACCAGCTCCGCGTGTACCAACTGGTGCCACTTTTCCGCGAAGCCCACAAAACCGTCACTGCCCAGTACCTGCGCGGCCCGGGCATCGCCCTGCCGCTCCAGCCGCCGCGCAACGGCAGCGGTAACCGCCCGGTGGAGTTCATAGAGGCGCTCCACCAGCGGCAGCACCCCCCTGCCGCAGTTGGCAAACAGGGCGTGCAGGGGCTTCAGCGCCCCGGGCTCGCCACTGGGGGCAAAAATATTGCGCTCGTTTTCCAGCGCCCACTGCATCAGCTGCAACCGCCGCGCCGTGTCCAGCACCAGCCAGGCGGTGAAACCCCGCAGGCCGCCGCGGTAGATGCCCAGCGCCCTGGCCACCAGGGCCAGTATTTCGTTGCCACTGAACGAGCGCACCGCCCCCAGCCCCAGGCTGAGGGGCAACTGCTGCCGTCGGATATCCGCCAGCGTCGGCCCGGCGATCACCTCCACCCCCGCGGTCACGGAAATCCGCTCCACTTTCGGCAGGCCGGCCTTCTCCCCCAGTACCTCCAGCAGCAGGTACAGCCCCTGGGCCTCGGTGCGCTTCAGCGGCACCGCGCCCTGCTCCGCGGGCGCCAGGCGCCGCGCCGCAAAAAAGGGCCAGGCCAGCAGCGCAGCGACAAAGCCCGCCATCAATATCGCGAGCAAACTGCCGATCGCGGTAAACACCGTGAATTCTCCGGCCATCGCCGACTGGGGCAGCTGCCATAGGGCGCGCGCGGCGCCGTAACCGCACAGGCACAACAGTAGGAAAAAGAGGCCCGGCACCAGCGCCGCCGGAAACAGGCCCAGCGCCAGCTGCGCCCTGGCGGCCGACGGGTCGCGCAGCGTTGCCGCCCCGTCACCGAACAGGGATTCCACCTGGGACCGGGCCCGGCCCTTGCCGGGATTTTCCGCCGGGGCAACTGTCCGCGGCGCTTCGGCGGCCACAATCGGCGCCGCCGTCTTCGCAGGCTGAACCGGGGCTGCCGCTACTCTGTCCGCCTGGCTGCGCGTTCGTCGTTTCTGTGCGAACTGCATCCTGGCCACCAGCGCCCGGTTGTCGAACTTGCCCGCCGGGAATACCTTCACCCGCAGGCCGATCTTCTGCAGCCGGGTGCGGTACTCCAGCACCTGTTTCGAGGACAGCTGATCCTTGATCACCCAGCCCTTGACCAGCAACCGGCGCGCCTGGGAAAGCGGAATCGAAAAAGTCTTCGCCACCTCCTGCAGCACTTCCGCCGGCGCCTTGGCGTGCAGGGTCTTCCCCGCGGAAACCACTTGAAACTTTTCCTGCCCTGACATTGAGCGCTCCACCGAAATATGTGACACCCAGTGTCACATTCGAACGATATGAGCAGCGGAGCCTAATGGATTCCCCCAGGGTGCGGTGGGCACTGGTTCTCACCGGGATCAGCGCCGATGGAGTTTTGGTGCGAAAGGCGGCAGGGTGCACAAACTGAGAGTGACAGGAGTCGGCATCTTTTGGCCGCCGGTGACAGATCTATGCAGGAGCGCAACTACTCCCCCAAGACTTGAAAAGAGTACAGGACTTCAATGCGAAGGCCCTGATGTCGGGCGCCATTCGGGGAATGTTTGCCGATGAGGCTTTTCCCCAAATGGCCACCGACAGCAGGGCCGCCCGGGTCTTGGCTTAGTGCCACAGAGATGAGTAGCTACGCAGGAGCAAAAATATCCAGCACCCGATCCGCCAGTTCCACCAACGACAGTCCCTTATCCCTGGACTTGGCCCGCGGCTTGAACCAGCTGTGGGTATGGCTGAGGGAGCCCAACAGCAGGCGGCGCGTCAGCGCCGGATCCCCGCCCGGGCAACCGGCATCGTCTATGGCATCCAGCCAGGTCCGCTCGTACTGATCCCGCAACTGCAGCACGATTTTCTGACTCTCCGGCGACAGGCTGCGCCACTCCGATACAAGTATCGGGAAGCCGGGCACCGCCAGGCCGTGAATCGCCTCCAGCTCACAGAGGATACAGGCGCGCAACTTCTCCCGCGGCGAACCCGCCAGCGCGACCGCCTGGGCCATGCGCGCCTGCGCGTAGGTGGTCACCTCCTGCATCACATTGCAGAGGATATCCTCCTTGCTGGCGAAGTGATGGAAGATACTGCCGGACAGAATACCCACCTCGGCGGCGATATCCCGCACCGTGGTGCGGGCAAAACCCTTCTGCTCGAACAGCCGCGCGGCGGCATTCAGCAGCCGCCCCCGGGGAGAGTCCGGATCCCTCAGCTTGCCCCCGGACACCAGCGATGCAATCAACTGGCGCGGCGATACCGCGGGCCCTCTCTCCTCGACTTTCTGCACTGCGCTCGCCCCTTTCACACAAACCCCACTTCCGGCTATTGAATACCAAGCGCTTGCTTGGTAGCGTTGGTCCATTCTGCGCTTTCACCGCTGGCGGTGCAAGTTCAGGCCGGAACAGACAAACGATAAAAGTAGCTACTCGGGACTCGGGACTCGGAAAGCGTGTAGGTTGGGGTGAGTTTTGCGACAAAATTGCCGGGAGCAAGTTTGGACGCCGCAGGTGACCGCCATGGATGGCAGAAATGCAGATTTTGCAGGAGCAAAAATCTGCCGCCCGAAGGGCGAGCGCCATGGATGGCGCGAGTCAACCCCAACATTGTCCACGGCACCCGACGATGTTAGCAGCGACGGGGCAACAATAATCACAGCAATAAGGGCAAGCTCTGGTGCAACCCATAGAATCCCAATTGGACAACCGCTCGCCGGAATTCAGCGACAACCGGGAACACATGCTCGCCGCCATAGCCCGCTTCCGCGAGGCGGAGCGGCGGCCGATAGAAACGGAGCAGGAAAAGGCCGGACGCTACCGCGAACGCGGCTGGCTATTGCCGCGGGAGCGCCTCAACCGGCTGCTGGATCCCGGCGCCCCCTTTATCGAACTCTGCGCCCTGGCCGGCTACAGACTCTACGACGACCGCGACGGCAGCGGCGCCGGCGGCGGGGCCATCTGCGGTATAGGGCGAGTCAGCGGCCGCCGCTGCCTGGTGCGGGTGGACAACTACGCGGTGAAAGGCGGCACCATTTCCCCGGCGGGCATGGACAAGGCCCTGCGCATGCAGCAGATAGCGCTGGAAAACCACCTGCCGATCCTCACCCTGGCCCAGAGCGGCGGCGCCAACCTGATGTATGCCGGCGAAACCTTCGCCCCCGGCGGGCGCGGCTTCGCCAACCAGGCGCGGCTGTCCGCCGCGGGCATCCCCCAGGTCACCGTGGTCCACGGCGGCGCCACCGCCGGCGGCGCCTACCAGCCGGGCCTTTCCGATTACGTGGTGATGGTGCGCGGCCAGGCCGGCATGTACCTGGCCGGTCCGCCGCTGCTGAAGGCGGCCACCGGCGAAATTGCCGACGAGGAGAGCCTGGGGGGAGCGGAAATGCACTGCCGGCAGTCCGGCAGCGGCGACTACCTGGCCGAGGACGATGCCGACGGTATTCGCATAGCGCGGGAAATTGTCGCCACCCTGCCTCTTTCGAATCTGCACGAGCAACGAACCGAATGGTCGGAACCCCGCTACCCGATCGAGGAGCTGCTGGGCCTGATACCGGCGAACAGCAGGAAACCCTATGACGTCCGGGAAATACTCGCGCGCATCGCCGACGGCTCCGCCCTGCTGGATTTCAAACCGGATTTCGATCGCCAGACGTTCTGCGGCCATATCCGCATCGAGGGCCAGCCCGTCGGCGTTATCGGCAACAACGGCCCCATTACACCGCGGGGCGCCAACAAGGCCGCGCAATTTATCCAGCTGTGCGAACAGGGCGGCACGCCGCTGCTGTTCCTGCACAACACCACCGGCTTTATGGTGGGCACCGACGTGGAACAGCAGGGCATTATCAAGCACGGCTCGAAAATGATTCAGGCGGTAGCCAACACCAGTGTGCCCAAGATCAGCATCGTCGTCGGCGGCTCCTACGGCGCCGGCAACTACGCCATGTGCGGCCGCGGCTTCGACCCGCGCTTTATCTTCGCCTGGCCCAATTCCCGCACCGCAGTGATGGGCGCCGCCCAGGCGGGCAAGGTGCTGCGCATCGTCACCGAGAAGAAGATGCAGCGCGCCGGCCGGGTGGACGAGGCGGCGCTGGACAAGCTGGAGACGGACACCGCCGCCTTTATGGAAGCCGGCTCAGACGCCCTCGCCTGCAGCGCGCGACTCTGGGACGACGGCATTATCGATCCGCGGGATACGCGCAAATTGCTGGGCATGCTGCTGGAGATATGCCGCGAGGCGGAGCGTGTGGAGAACAGAAATAACACCTTCGGTGTGGCGAGGTTCTAGAAAACTACGCTGTAGGAGCGGCCCATGGCCGCGATCGAGGCCCGAAGTCTAACGGAAAGTCAATGGGCCGCTCCTACAGAAAAGCGGGATCAACTTACGGGACAAGAATAATGATACTGACCGACGAACACCGCGAACTGCAGCGCACGGTGCGCAACTTCGTACAGCAGGAACTCAATCCCCATATCCCCGAGTGGGAAAGGGCCGGCGCCTTCCCGATCCGCGAGATATTCCGCAAACTCGGTCGGCTCGGCCTGCTCGGCATCGGCAAGTCCCCCGACTTCGGCGGCCTGGGCCTGGACTTCAGCTACGAGATGGTATTTCTCGAGGAACTGGGCGCGGCCCACTGCGGCGGCGTACCGCTGTCCATCGCCGTGCAGACATCCATGTCCACCCCGGCGCTGGCCAACTTCGCCAGCAATACACTGAAAGAGGAATTCCTGGCGCCGGCGATCCGCGGCGAGATGGTCGGCGCCATCGCCGTATCCGAGCCCGGTGCCGGCTCCGATGTCGCCGCGATCAAAACCACGGCGGTGGCGGACGGCGACGACTATATCGTCAACGGCAGCAAGATGTGGATCACCAATGCGCCCTGTGCGGATTTCTTCTGCACTCTGGTAAACACCGGTGAGGGCAAGGTGCACAGGAACAAGTCCCTGCTGATCATTCCCGCCAGGACACCCGGGGTGCGCATCGGCGAAAAACTGGAAAAACTCGGCATGCGCTCCTCGGAGACGGCGCCGGTATTCTTCGACGATGTCCGTGTACCCCGGAGCCACTGCATCGGCGACGAGGGCGCCGGCTTCCCGCTGCAGATGCTGCAGTTCCAGGAGGAGCGCCTGGCCGGCGCGGCACTGACCATCAGGGGCCTGGAGAACTGCGTCACCAGCACCATCGACTATGTGCGCGAGCGCAAAGCCTTCGACGCGCCGCTGCTGAACAACCAGGCGGTGCACTTCTCCCTGGCGGAGATGCAGACGGAAGTGGAGTGTCTGCGCGCCCTGACCTGGCGCGCGGTGGAGGCCTATGTGCGCGGCGAGAATGTCGCCGCGCTCGCCTCCATGGCCAAACTCAAGGCCGGTCGCCTGTCGCGAACCATTCCCGACCAGTGCCTGCAGTTCTGGGGCGGCATGGGCTATATCGAGGAGACGGCAATCAATCGCGACTGCCGCCTGACCGCCATCGGCGGCGGTGCCGACGAGGTGATGCTCGGCATTATCTGCAAACTGATGGGCATACTGCCCGGCAAAGCCGGGGCCTGACCATGCACACCCTGCTAATCGCCAACCGCGGCGAAATCGCCCTGCGCATTATGCGCAGCGCCAGAGCCGAAGGTTACAGAACCGTCGCCGTCTACAGCGACGCGGACAGGGGCGCGCTGCACACAAGGAGCGCCGACTGCGTCGTCGGCATAGGCGGCCGGACACCGGCGGAGTCCTACCTGGATATCGACAAAATGATCGCCGCCGCGAAAAAATCCGGCGCCACGGCCGTGCACCCCGGCTACGGCTTCCTGGCCGAGAATGCCGACTTCGCCCGCGCCTGCGCGGACAACGATCTGCTGTTTATCGGCCCCTCCGCCGACGTCATCGAACTGATGGGCAACAAGCGCAGGGCCAAGGATTTCGTCGCCGCCGCCGGTGTGCCCTGTATTCCCGGCTTCTCTTTTTCGGATACCGACGACGAGACACTGGTCGCCACCGCGGAGCGCATCGGTTTTCCGCTGATGGTCAAGGCCGCCGCCGGCGGCGGCGGACGCGGCATGCGCCTGGTGCGGGATGCCCACAACCTTGCCGCGCAGCTGCGCTCGGCGCGCAGCGAGGCCATAAGCGCATTCGGCAGCGGCGAACTGATTCTGGAAAAGGCACTGACAGACGCGCGCCATATCGAAATCCAGGTATTCGCCGATGCTCTCGGCAACGTGATTCACCTGGGCGAGCGCGACTGCTCCATCCAGCGGCGCCACCAGAAAATCCTCGAGGAGTCGCCGTCGCCGGCGGTGGATCCGCAACTGCGGGAACGAATGGGCGCCGCCGCGGTCGCTGCGGCCCGGGCCTGCGGCTACCTGGGCGCGGGCACCGTGGAATTCCTGCTCGACAGCAGCGGCGATTTCTATTTCCTGGAAATGAACACCCGCCTGCAGGTGGAACACCCGGTAACCGAAATGGTAACCGGCTTCGACCTGGTTGCCTGGCAGCTGGCGGTGGCCCGCGGCGAGCCGCTGCCGGTTGCGCAGCAACAGGTGCAACAGCGCGGCCACGCGATCGAGGTGCGCCTCTATGCGGAGGATCCGCACAACCAGTTCCTGCCGCAAACGGGTCGGATACGCCACTGGAAAGAGCCGCGGGCGGAGGGCATCCGCTGCGACCACGGATTACTGGCGGGCACCCAAGTGTCGCCCTACTACGACCCGATGCTCGGCAAACTGATCGCTTGGGGGCGCGACCGCGACGAAGCGCGGCGGCGCCTGCACAGGGCCCTCGGCGAACTGCAACTGGTCGGCCCGAAAAGCAATATCCATTTCCTGCGACAGCTGCTCGAAGATTCGCAGTTCTGTGCCGGCCGGGCGACCACCGCCTTCCTGGAAAACACCTTTTCCTTCTCCGCCAGTATGGAACCCGCAGCCGAAACCCTGGCCATGGCCGCGGTGCTGGTCCACGAGCAGAAACTGTGTCCTTCCGACAGGCGCAGCGGCCGCGCCAACTGGCGCAGCGGCGACAACAGCCTGCCGCTGCGCTACCGGTTGCAGTGCGGGGCGCGGGAATTCGATCTGGACCTGTATTGCCCCGGCGGGCACAACTACCGCATTTCTTCCTGCGGTCGGGATTTCGAGATCGAAGTGGAGCAGTTTGCCGGTGGTTCCGCACAGCTGCTGGTCGATGGCCTGCGGCGGCGGCAAGCCTATGTGCAAATCGCGGACTCCCTCTACCTGCTCCGCGACGGCCGCCAGTGGCAGTTCGTCGACATTACCCTGGCGCCGGCGAGCGCCGGCGAAAGCCAGGGCAGCGGCCGCATCACCGCTCCGATGGATGGCTGTATCGTCGAGGTCCACGTGCAGGCCAACCAGGCCGTCAGCCGCGGCGATATCCTGGCGGTCATGGAGGCGATGAAGATGGAGCATCCGCTGAAAGCCGACCGCAACGGCACAATTGCCAGGCTGACCGCCAGCGCCGGCGACCAGGTCCGCGGCGGTCAGTTGCTGGTGGAGATAGCTGCGGAATGATGAGTGATGAATGCGGGTAGTTCGCAGGTTGGATAAGCGTCAAGCGCGTCCACGCCGGGCGCATCCACGCCGGGCGCATCCACGCCGGGCGCATCCACGCCGGGCGCATCCACCAACCGCAGCGGCGGATGCGCTTAGCGCTTATCCGCCCTACAAATCTTTATCAACTGCTTCAGTCTTAATCCCCGTCCCACACATCGTGCTCCACCCCGCGGATATCGTACTTGCGCGCATCGAACACCGGCTCCTCAATTCCTTTCGCCCGCTGCGCCTCGTAATCGCCGAGCACTCTGAAGGCCACGCCGGAGAGCAGCAGTATCGCCAGCAGGTTGGCCGAGGCCATAAAGCCCATGGACATGTCGGCCATATTCCACAGCAGGGCGAAATTTTCCGAGCTGCCGCTGTGCGCCACCCAGGCGCCGAACAGGATGAACAGGATATAGAGCAGCCGGTAGCAGAAAATCGACGTGCGCGTGTGCCACAGGTAGAAGATATTGGTTTCCGCGTAGTAGTAATTGGCGATGATCGACGTAAAGGCGAAGAACAGCAGAGCCAGGGCGACAAAGCTGCCGCCCCAAGCGCCCACCTCGCTGGCCAGGGCATCCTGGGTCAGGGTCACGCCCTCGATATTGCCCACCATATGCACGTCCGCCAGCAGGATGATCGCCGCCGTCGCGGTGCAGATCAGGATGGTGTCGAGAAATACAGAGGCCATCTGCACATAGCCCTGCACCGCCGGGTGTCTCACATCCGCGGCGGCGCCCACGTTGGGCGATGAGCCCATGCCCGCCTCGTTGGAGAAAAGGCCGCGCTTGATGCCGTTGGCGACCACCGCGCCGAAGGCGCCCGCACCGGCCTCCTCGTAACCGAAGGCATTGGCAAAAATCTCGGCGAAGACCCTGGGCAGTTCCCCCAGGTTCATCAGGACTATCGCGAAAGCCACCGCCAGATAGGCCAGCGCCATAATCGGCACCACTATGCCGGCGAAGCGGCCGATGGAGTGGATACCGCCGAAGACGATGAGCGCCGCCACCAGCGCCACCACCGCGCCCACCAGCAGCGGATGCACGCCCCAGGCGCTGCTGATGGCCGAAGCCATCGCATTGGACTGCACCGCATTGAAAAAGAAACCGAAGCAGATCACCAGGAAAATGGAAAACAGCACCGCCAGCCACTTCCATTTTTTGCCCAAACCCTTTTCGATGTAATAGGCCGGTCCGCCGCGGAAGGTGCCGTGTTCCTCGCCACGCTCCTTGTAGGTCTGCGCCAGGGTGTTTTCCACGAAACTGGTGGCCATGCCCACCCAGGCCACCATCCACATCCAGAAGACTGCGCCGGGGCCGCCGGCGGTGATGGCCACTGCAACACCGGCGATATTGCCGGTGCCCACCCGCGCGGCGGCGCTGGTGGCAAAGGCCTGGAAGGAGGACACGGAGTCGTAGTGCTCCTTCCTGAAGCTGCGCTTCATCACTGCCACCATATGACCGAAATGGCGGAACTGGATAAAGCGACTGTGCCAGGTGAAGTAGAGCCCCGCCGGCAGCAGGCCGGCGATCAGTATACCCAGCCACCAGAAGCCGGCGAATCCACCCCAGGTAATCGAATTGCCCCAGCCGACAAAGGTCGCCAGGGTATCCAGAAGGCCTTGCATCGCGCGCTCCCACCCACCACAGAACAGCACGCCAGCTTCGCTGGCGCGGAAAACTGCATTCTGTATAAGACTAGCCTACAGAAAGATTTCCCGCGCTCGCCGGGGAGAAACCACCCTGCGCCCGCACTCCTCCGCCACCGTCACCAGCGCCTCGATCAGCTGGCCGTTGCAGCCAGCGCGTTCGCCGCCGGGCAGGTAGAAAGTGTCCTCCATCCCGGAGCGCAGGTGGCCGCCCAGTTCGGCGGTCCTGCGGTGCACCGGCCAGATCTCCTCGCGACCTATCACCGTGCTCTGCCACAAGGCCCCGGGTTTCATATAGTTGGGCAGCAGCTGCAGCAGCTCCACATCCGCCGGCATACCGGAGGCCACGCCCATCACCAGGTTGTAGTTGGGCCTGTCCACCATGCCCACATCGCCGAACATGCCCACCGAGCGCACTATGCCAACATCGAAGCACTCAAACTCCGGGCGGGTGCCCGTCTCGCGACAGACCGCCAGCAGCTCCTCCACCTTGTCCACCGGATTCTCGAACAGTAGCGGCGGCCAGGCCCAGGTGCTGTCGGAGCGCACCTTCAGGTAGTTGAGGCTGCCTGCGTTGCAGGCGGCGATTTCCGGGCGCCCGGCGCGGATACAGTCCAGGGCGCCCCGCTGGTCCCGGCCGATGGTGCCGGTGGTGAAGTTCAGGATCACGTCAGGACAGGCCGCGCGTATCGCGTCGGCAATCTCCAGCGCCACCTGCGGATCCCAGCTGGGCAGGTGCCCCCTGCCCGGCTCCTGCGCGCGGAAATGCACGTGCATGACCGAGGCACCGGCGTCGTAGGCCTCCCGCGCCGACTGGGCCATCTGCTCCGGAGTTACCGGCACCGGGTGTTGCTCCGGGTTGGTCAGCACGCCGGTCAGGGCGCAGGTGATCACCACCTCATCCATCATTGCGGGCTCTCCTGAATTATCTTGTAGGGTGCGCCGTGCGCACCATTCAATTATCAGCGGCTCATTTGGTGCGCAGCCGCCATGGATGGTAGAAGTGCAGGAGCAATTTTCTGTCACGGCGCACCCTACAAGCAATCCTATAGCGGTCCGCGGTCCGCCATCCACCGTCAAGCAAAACCAAGCGCTTGCTTGGTCAGACAGGCTAACACAGGGTCTCGGCGGGGAAAAGGTACCTTGTATCGCCCAGCGCGGCCCGGCAGAATGCGCCGCGAACTGCACAACGGAAAGGAAAAGGAACCGACTCCATGAGCGACTCCCCGTCAGTAAAAACCGCCCCCTACGGCAGCTGGAAATCCCCCATCGGCGCCGACCTGCTGGTAGAGGGCAGCGTGCGCCTGAGCGAGGCCAGCCTGGTGGACGGGCGCTACTACTGGCTGGAGTCCCGCCCCGCTGAGAAGGGCCGCTCGGTGCTGGTGCAATACTCCCCACAGACGGGCCGGCGCGATGTAATCCCGGCGCCGCTCAGCATTCGCTCCAAGGCGCACGAATACGGCGGCGCCAGCTACCTGGTCAGCGGCAACAGCGTCTATTTCGTGCTGGCGGACGACCAGCGCATCTACCGCATGGATCTCGACAAACAGCTGCCGGAACCGATCACTGTCGAGAACCAGAGCCGCTACGCCGACCTCACCTTGGACCGCCGGCGCAATCGCCTGCTGTGTGTACAGGAGGATCACGCCCCCTGTAACAAGGGTGGCGAGCCGATTGCCCGCATACTGTCCATAGACCTCGACAAGCCTCTCGAAAGCGAACCGCGGGTACTGGCGGAGGGCGCCGACTTCTATTCCAACCCGGCACTGAGCCCGAACGGCAACCGCCTCAGTTTCCTGCGTTGGCATCACCCGAATATGCCCTGGGACGCCACCGAACTCTGCGTGGCCGAACTGGACGCCGACCGCAACCTGCAGAATATCGATCCTGTCGCCGGCGGCGATAGTGAGTCCATCTTCCAGCCCCAGTGGTCACCGGAGGGCGAACTCTTCTACGTCTCCGACAGGAACAACTGGTGGAATATCTACCGCCAAGGCGAGGAGAAGCCGCTGTGGGAAAAACAGGCCGAGTTCGCCACGCCCCAGTGGGTCTTCGGCATGTCCACCTACGGCTTCCTTACCTCGGACGAAATCCTCTGCACCTTTACCCAGGAGGGCCGCTGGCATCTGGCCGGCATCGATATTCACAGCGGCGAACACAAACTGCTGGAGCAGCCCTACTGTGATATCGAGAGCCTGCGCTGCGAGAGTAACCGGGCGGTAATGATCGCCGCCGGCGCCGACCGCTTCCCGGCGGTGATTGCCTACGACAGCCACAACAATAAGTTCGAGGTCATCGCCAGCAGCAACAACAACAAGCTTCCGGAGGATATTTTCTCCGTCGCCCAGGAGATCGAATTTCCCGCCGGCGAGCGCAATGTCTACGGCTTCTACTACCCGCCCTACAACCCGGAATACACAGCGCCGGAGGGCGAAAAGCCACCACTGATCGCGTTCAGCCACGGCGGTCCCACGGGCGCGACCTCCGCCGGGCTGAACCTGAAAATCCAGTACTGGACCAGTCGCGGCTTTGCCATTCTCGACGTCAACTACTCCGGCAGCACCGGTTTCGGCCGCGACTACCGCGAGCGCCTGAAGGACTGCTGGGGCATAGTCGATGTGGAGGACGTCTGCGCCGGCGCCGAGTATCTGGTGGCCAAGGGGCTGGCGGACCCGGAGCGGCTGCTGATCAAGGGCGGCAGCGCCGGCGGCTACACGGTGCTGGCGGCGCTGACCTTTCACAACACTTTCAAGGCCGGCGCCAGCCACTACGGCATCGGCGACCTGACCACCCTGGCGCGGGACACCCACAAATTCGAGTCCCGCTACCTGGACAAGCTGGTAGGCCCCTGGCCGGAGGCGGAGGCCATTTACCGCGAGCGCTCGCCGATCGAACACGTGGAGCAACTGGATTGCCCGGTGATTTTCTTCCAGGGCCTGGAGGACAAGGTGGTGCCGCCCAACCAGGCCGAGACCATGGTCGACGCCCTGAAACAGCGCGGCATACCGGTGGCCTATATCACCTTTGAAAATGAGGGCCACGGCTTCCGCAGCGGCGACAGCATCAAAATGGCTTTAGAGGGAGAGCTGGAATTCTACAGCCGCATTTTCCATTTCCCGCTGCCGGAGCCGGGTCCAGGCATCGCCATAGAAAACGAAACAGTATCACCATAGAGAACGAGAAATCACAAATGGGAAGATGGAGACCACCGCGCCCGCGCGGCTCCCGCTATATCACTCCCGAGGGGGCGCGGCGCATGCGCGCCGAGGTCAGGCAGCTGTGGGAAGTGGAGCGGCCGCGGGTCACCCAGGCGGTCAGCGACGCCGCCAAACTGGGCGACCGCTCGGAGAATGCCGACTACATCTACGGCAAGAAGCGACTGCGCGAGATCGACAGCCGCGTGCGTTTTCTCACCAAGCGCCTGGAGGAAGTCACCGTGGTGGACCGGGTGCCGGAGGACATCGAAAAGGTTTTCTTCGGCGCCTGGGTGACAATAGAGGACGACGAGGGCAACACCAAAAGCTACCGCATCGTCGGCCCCGACGAGTTCGACGTAAAGGCAGGCCTGATCTCCATGGACTCCCCGGTGGCCCGCACCCTGCTCGGCCGGCGACTGGACGACGAGGTGGACCTGAAGGTCGGGGAAAAATGGGTGACCTATTACATAGTGGACATTCGCTACGAACAGTAGCGCATGCATATGCTGAAAATCAGGTTTCGATAAAGCCGCCGCCGTTGGGGTGGATCACCTGGCCGGTCAGGTAAGAGGCGTCCTCGCTGGCGAGGAAGACAAAACAGGTCGCCACCTCGCAGGGCTGCCCGGCCCGGCCCATCGGCGTGTAGCCACCGAAGTCTTCCACCCGCTCGGCGGGAAAGGTCGCCGGTATCAGCGGCGTCCAGATAGGCCCCGGCGCCACCGCATTCACCCGTATCCCCCTCGACGCCAGCGCCATTGCCAGTGAGCGCGTGTAGGAGGTTATGGCCCCCTTGGTGCTCGAATAGTCGATCAGGTGATGACTCCCGCGATAGGCGGTGATCGAGGTGGTGTTCAGGATGACTCCGTCGTCCGGCAGCACTTCCAGGGCTGCGCGGCTGAAGTAGTGGAAGCTGAAAAAGTTGGTGGCGAAGGTATTCTGCAACTGCTCGTCGCTGATCTTTTCCAGGCCTTCCCGCGGATGCTGCTCCGCGGCGTTATTGACCAGGATATCCAGCCGCCCCAGCTCGTCCGCCGTTTTCCCGATACACTGGCGGCAGAAATTGGACGAGCGAATGTCCCCGGCCAACAACAGGCAGCGCCGCCCCTCGCCCTCCACCAGTGCCTTGGTATCCTCCGCGTCCCGGTCTTCCTCCAGATAGACAATCGCGATATCGGCACCCTCGCGCGCGAAATGCACCGCGGTGGCCCGGCCGATACCGCTGTCGCCGCCGGTGATCAGGGCCACCTTGTTACGGAGCTTGCCGCTGCCGTGGTAGTTGTCGCGAATGTAAATCGGCCGGGGCTCCATCTTGTGCTCCCTGCCGGGCTGCCTGGACTGCTGCTGGGGTTTCCGCTCTTCCTGCAATTTGTCGAAGTCTTCCGGCATCGAAATTCCTCCTGCTCCCTCCGGGCCGCTACAAATCAATACCCTTGTCATTCAGCTCCCGCAGGGCGTCGCCGGTTTTTTGCAACCCTTCGGCCCGCAAAAACCTCAGCACCTGCGGGTGTTTGACAAACTGGATCTGCCCGTATTCGACTATCTGCCAGCGGTTTCCCGACGGATCGCGGAAGTCGAGAAATCTTTCGCTGATCGTCGGAATACTCCGTTCCCGCAGTCGCTGTTCCACGCGCGCCTTGTCGTCGACTACCAGGCCAAAGTGCCTGTGCCGGTCCTCTCCCGGTTCATCCGCCTCGAACAGCGCGACAAACTGATCGCCCAGTTCGATAAACGCCATGCCATCGCCCCTGCCCCGCAGATCGAATCGGAACAGGTGACCGAGAAACTCCAGCTCTTCGTCGATATTCCTTACATCCAGTGCCACGTGGTTAATACCCAAAGCCAGTGACTTTGCACTCTTTTCACCCATAGTTTCATCTCACTTGGTATGGAGTTTCCATGGCATCGGTGCCGAAAGCATCAGGGTAGCCCAGCCACCGGCAGCTGCCCCGGAGAGAACTCCGCTTTGGCACCTCTCCCTTCGGCAGAGATTGAAGCATTTACTGGAGAGACAGCCGCACGCCAATCAATTTCAAAACACCAAAATACGGCAGCGGATGATCTACATTGATAGCGGCCAGCCGCCAGTGCATAAATCGCATAACGGCTCGCGGCCAGGGGTTGGCATTTCACGCCATAGATTCACTGTTTTTATTGTCGCAAGCTTTGGCATCGGCCAAACCCGATCGCCAGTGGCGCGCAATGAAATAATTCTGACCTCTCAGCAATCATCATCGATAAACGCCAGGTGGCGAAGGAGCTTTACGTGGGAAGTTCAAACTGGGTTGAGGGCGCACTAGCGAAAGCAGATGCGCAATGGGAAGTATCCAAGTCCAATATCATCGGCAAGACATTCAGCGACGTCCGTGACGAGGAAGACAACCAATATGTCGATCTTGTACTGGAAGGCGGCGGCATGCTCGGCGTAGCGCTGGCCGGCTACACCTACATACTGGAAAAGGCGGGCATTCGCTTCCGCAAGATCGCGGGCACCTCCGCCGGCGCCATCAACGCCCTCTTCCTGGCCGCCGCCGGCACCCCGAACGAAACCAAAAGCGAACGACTGCTGACGATACTGTCCAACGCCGACTTCGCCAGCTTCGAGGACGGCAAAGACTTCTCCAGGAAAACCGTCAAGCGGCTGCTCAAAGGCAAGAGCCTCTTCGGCATATTTGCCTTCCATCCGATAGACTCCATCCGCACGTTTAAATACCTGCAGAAGAACAAGGGCCTCAACCCCGGCAACAACTTCAAGCAGTGGCTGCAGGACCAGCTCAAGCAGCTGGGCATAGAATCCACCGCGCAACTCAATACCCGGATCAATCAGTTCCCCACATTGAAATACCGCGGCAAGAAGGATGCCGAAGTGGGTAATGGTTCCGTCGCCCTGGTGGCCGCGGACACCAGCACGAAAACCCGGGCCGTATTCCCGGATATCGCCGGCCTCTATTTCTCCAACCCGGACTCGATCAACCCGGCCGAGTATGTGCGCGCCTCCATGTCAGTACCCGGATTCTTCGAGCCGCATATCGTGCGCAATATTCCCCATATCGATCTCAGCAGCGAAGTGGCGGAAAAGTGGAAGAAAATAAAGGGTATCAAGGACCCGAAGGCCTTCTTCAAGAACGGCTTCCCGCAAAATGTCGAGTTTGTCGACGGCGGCATGGTGTCCAACTTCCCCTTTGACATCTTCCACGTCAAAACCGGCGCACCGAAACTGCCGACCTTCGGCGTCAAACTGGAACTGGATCTCTACCGGCCGAAAACCAACGGGGGCGGCCGCTTCACGATGGGGCTGGTCAACACCGGCCGGCGCATGCTGGACAACCACTTCCACGCCAGCGTGAATGCCGACTACAACGAACTGGTGAAGGAGATAGAGATCACCAGACTGGCCAATGGCGAGCAGCCGCACTGGCTGGACTTCTCCATGCCGGAAACCCACCTGGAGCACCTGTTCGTCTGCGGCGCCAGGGCGGCCATCGACTTCCTGCGCACAGACCCCGGTAATCCCGGGCAGGGGTTCAACTGGGAGAAATACCTGCAGATACGCCTGTCGGATATATCCCAGCCGACGACGGTGACCGCCAAGCCGGTAGCTGAAAAGCAGGAGCAGTAGTTCACCATCAACGGATAAAGACAGCTCCACGATTCGATCGTGGAGCTCTCCTCCTTTCCATCTCCCCTCAACACCTGTTTAAAAAACGACCAACTGAGTCAACTGTGGCATCACTACTGTATAGCGGGTAAACTCCTTGCGTCGCCAAGAACCAGATTGTTTATTTTTTAGACAATTTCTCACCCACACGGACGTCCCGAACCTGGTTAAAAATTCACCGGGTTGAAACGGCACAGCGCTCGTCAGACGTCCGGCAGTCCCGATCCCCTGAGACCTCCCAGGACCCACGACTATTGCGCCAAGCCACTGACCGGATGAGTGGATAAGAAAAATTTTCGCGCTGGCAGTCCACGAACACTATGGGCGACGCCAATAAACTGCCGGCGCATTGAGTTGTAGGTTCGAATTCCGATGAACAGCTTTCTGAGTCTTTGCCTCGGCATGGCAGTCGCGTGCGCGCTATACGGATGTGGCGGCGGCGGAGGGGGCGGAGAAGAGACAAGCCCCCCGTCTGACGCCACATACAGCTCCAGTACCGGTTCCGGCTCTGGACAGTCGGGCGCGCAATATTACCTGGCACCCGGCAGCTATGCCTCCGTGACCTCGTCCTCCTGCCTGCCTTTCGAAGGTAGCGAGAACGCGGAGCTGAAAATCCTCTTTATCAACCTGAACGACGCGCCCTACTTCGACACCCTGGTCGAAGACGCCGTCTACAACCAATTCAAGACGATAGCGCCCTTCAGCGAGTACTTTGCCAACCTGGCCTTCTACAAGATGGAAATCGACGACGACCAGGACTACCAGTGCGTGGGCACCGACGGCGGCGCCCACAGCGGCAGCGGCCTCAGTTGCAACGATGACAAGATCCACCAGGCCATCATGGACCAGTGCCCCGCGGACGATATCCACGGCCTGATCAAAGTGGTATTCGCGGCCTCCCCCAATGGCGGCGCCGCCGGGGAAGTCATCTATATCGGCGCCAACCCCGCGTGGAGCAGCGCGGACGACGCCCTCCACGCCCAGCGCAACACCGTCGTCCACGAGGTGGGTCACAACTTCGGCCTGGCGGATCTCTACGGCGGCGGCTTCAACAAGGACGGTACGCCGGTGACCGGCTGGCCCAGCGATATGTCCCGGCAGTGGGGCAACCTGGATGCCCCCGGCTGTTCCAAGTGGTGCAACGGCTTCAAGCCGGCCTCTGAATACACCCTCTCCACCAGCGCTGCATGCCCGAGCTTCGGCACCAAGTCCGAATGCCTGGCCTTCAATCGCGACGCCGAGGGGATCTGCAGCGATGACGACGGCGACGGCCACTACGACTGCTGTTCCTGGTCGGAAGACCAGAAGGACGACTACTTCAAGTCCAGCTGCGCACCGGTGTGGGGCGCGGAGGATATCGGCCTGAATTGCGAGGCGGAAACGGGCTGCTACTACGGCGGCGCCTACGGCACCAACTCCTGGCGCCCGGTAAAGAGCAGGGAGGACAGCCTCATGTACGACCAGCACTACTCCGATGCCTTCGACAGCGTGTCGGAACGGGAACTGCGCGAGACACTGCGCTGCTGTGCCTCCTCCGACGACAGCACCGCCTCCTGCGCCGATTTCCGCGACCGCTATCTGGCCTTCCTGGAGGAGCACCAGCCCTACAAACAGCGTCTCGGCTCCTGCGGACTCGCGCCCTAGGCCGCTACAAGCCGCACCCCGCGCCAGGTCCCGGCGCCGGGTGCTGCCCGGCCCGGCCGTCACGACAAAGGTGCCTCCATTGATTCACTAGAATGATGGGGTGGCAGAACAAAGGCGCCAAGCGAAAGACCGATGCAAGATGCCCCCCCGATCGGCACTGAGGACCAAATTCCCGATCCACTGCAGGCGTTTATCGACTCCGAGAGTCTCGTTGCCTTCGCCATCGCCCTGGGACTGGGCCTGCTGATCGGCCTGCAGCGGGAGCGCACCGCGGACCGGCTCGGGGGGATCCGCACCTATCCGCTGATCGCGATATTTGGCGCCCTGGCCGCCCGGCTCGGCGAAGTCCACGATGCGCCCTGGCTGGTGCCCGCCGGGTTGCTGTGTATGACAGTGCTGATCGTGCTCGGCAACCTGGAGCGGATGCGCGGCGATCAGGAGAGCAGCGGTATCACCACGGAAGTGTCCGCCCTGCTGATGTACCTGCTGGGCGCCTTCCTGGTGCTCGGCGAAATGTCGGTGGCCGTCGCCCTCGGAGCCACCACGGCGGTGCTGCTGCACCTGAAGCCCAGCATGCACAAATTCGCCAAGCGCCTGCCGGAGAAGGACCTGCGCGCGATCATGCAGTTCGCGCTGATCTCGCTGATCATACTGCCGGTGCTGCCGGACAGGACCTTCGGCCCCTACGACGTCCTCAACCCGTTCAAGATCTGGCTTTTAGTCGTACTGATCGTCGGCATAGGTCTCGGCGGCTACGGTGCCTACAAACTGGTGGGCGCGCGCGCCGGCACACTGCTCAGCGGCCTGATCGGCGGACTCATTTCCTCCACCGCCACCACCGTCAGCTACGCCCGCCGCGCCAGGGACGAAAAGAGCCTGGCCGCTGTGGCCGCCCTGGTCATACTGATCGCGTCCACTAGCATGTTTATCCGCATGTTCGTGGAAATCGCCGTGGTTGCACCGCACATACTGCCCAAGCTGCTTCCCCCACTGGCCGCCCTGCTGCTGGTCAGCATCGCGACCTGCGCGGTGGGCTACCGCGCTGTCAAGAACCGCAAGAGCGAGATGCCGGAGCAGAGCAACCCCGCGGAGCTGACCGCGGCGCTGGTGTTCGCCGCCGTCTACGCGATCGTGCTGGTGGCCATCGCCGCTGCCCGCGAGTATTTCGGCAATCGCGGTATCTATGTGGTCGCCTTTATCTCCGGCATTACCGACGTGGATGCCATCACCCTCTCCACCGCCAACCTGGCCGGTACCGAAGCTGTCGATCCGTCCACCGCCTGGCGCGCCATGGTCATAGCCACCCTGGCTAACCTGGTGTTCAAACTGGGGGCGGCCGGCATACTCGGTGGCCGCGCCCTCTTCCGCCAACTGCTGTTGCTGTTCGCGGTGCCCTTTGCCGCGGGCGTAGCGGTGATTCTGCTCTGGCCCCAATAAAAGGATTCCCCCTGCTGGCCGGTTCCCCCGCAACTATCGCCGTGCGGACATATCCGGGCGGTGAATTGCCGCAACACGGATTTTCCTTCCGCAGGCGATCGTTTATAAATACCCGCTGCCGCGGAAGTATCGCAATGAATATAAATACCCGAAGGGAGTCCCACATGAAGTACCTGCTGTTACTGTTCGTATTCACCGCCACGGCGGCCCAGGCGGACCCGCTGGAACGGCTCAAGCAGAAAGTCTGGAACCACGGTTCGGAAAACTGCGAAGAGAATAGAGACCCGGCAATCGAAATTTTTCGCTTTGACGCCGATACCTATATATTGCGGCAGGACAAATGCCTGCATTTCGAGGCGCCCTTCATCTATGTGCTGTTCGGCGAGCAGAAGGTCTTCGTCCAGGACACCGGAGCCACCGCCGAAGCCGACCTCTTCCCCCTCTACGACACCCTGCGGGATCTGATCGCCCAGAGAAGGGAGGCGACGGGCAGCGACGTACAGGAGATACTCGTCACCCACTCCCACGGCCACGGCGACCACACCGCCGCAGACCCGCAGTTCGCCGGCAGGGCCGGCGTCACCCTGGTCGAGCCCAATGCCGAGTCGGTGCACGAGTTCTTCGGATTCGACAACTGGCCCAGTGGAAGCGCCACGGTCGACCTGGGCGGGCGCAAACTCACGGTACTGCCAACGCCCGGGCACCACAGCGAGGCCATCGCCGTCTACGACCCTCGCACCCGCTGGTTGCTGACCGGCGACACCCTCTATCCGGGCCGGCTGTATATCTGGGACTGGGAAGACTACAAGGCCAGCATCCAGCGACTGGTGGACTTTTCCCGGGAAAACCGCATTTCCGCGATACTCGGCACCCATATAGAGATGTCCCGTACGCCGGGCGAAGACTATCCCATCGGCAGCAGCTACCAGCCCGAAGAGGCGAGCCTGGCACTGGCCGCCAGCGACCTGGAATTACTCAACGAAGCACTCCGGGAAATGGGCGGGGAGCCCGAGAGGAAAGCCATGGACAAACTTATTGTCTATCCCCGTCGGCAAGGTCCAGAAAGCCCTGACCTGGGTGCTGAAAAACTGGGGCTCTGAACCACCCGTAGGAGCGGCCCCGCCGCGATCGAGGCTCGAACCCACTCGGAACCCGATCCCGGCCATCAACTAGCCTACCCCCTGATAAAAAGGGCTATCCCAAATCAATAGAGGCTCGGCCACCACACCAGCTGTATTGAATAGGCGCAAATGGAATTAAAAGGACCGCCGCCGGTAGTGACGATAACTCGGCGTCCAGAAATTGCGCTCTATCGCCGCCAGCAGCCGCTCGTCATCGACCACCGGCGCCACGCCGTCCTCCTGGGCCTGCTTACCCACCGCGAAGGCGATATTCCTGCTCAGCTCGCGGGTCTCCGACAGCGGCGGCAGCAGAGCACCCTCGCCTTCCCTGACCACCGGCGCCTGCTCGGCCAACGCATTGGAGGCAGCCATCAGCATATTGTCGGTGATGCGGCGGGCCCCGGCGGCGATGGCGCCGAGGCCGATGCCAGGGAAGATATAGACGTTGTTGCACTGGGCAATCGGGTGCTTCCTGCCGTTCAGCTCCACCGGTTCGAAGGGGCTGCCGGTGGCCACCAGGGCCTCGCCTTTGGTCCAGGTGAGGATCTCCTGGGGCGTGGCCTCGGCGCGGGAGGTGGGATTGGAGAGCGGCAGCACCAGCGGCCTGGGGCACCCCTTGTGCAGCGCCTCGATCACGTCCCGGGTGAAGAGGCCGCCCTGCCCCGATACGCCGATCAGGATGCCGGGCTTCACCCGCTGGATCAGTTCGGGCAATTCCCACTCGGCCGCACCCTTGAGCTTGGCCGGGTCCTGGGCCAGCCTGGCCTGGAAGTCGTGCAGGCCCTTCATCCCGCTCGTCACCAGCCCGTAGCGGTCGAACATATAAATGCGGCTCCTGGCCTGCTCTTCGCTCAGGCCCTCCCCCACCATGGCCGCCACTATTTGCTCGGCGATACCACAGCCGGCGGAGCCGGCGCCGACCACCACCACGCGCTGGTCACCGAGCTTTTCCTTCCTGGCCTTGCAGGCGGCGAGGATGGTGCCCAGGCTGACGGCAGCAGTGCCCTGGATATCGTCGTTGAAGCAGCACAGCTGGTCGCGGTAACGCGCGAGCAGTGGCATGGCATTGGTCTGGGCAAAGTCCTCGAACTGCACCAGCACTTTCGGCCAGCGGCGCTTCACCGCGGCGATAAATTCGTCCAGGAACTCGTCGTACTCCTCCTGGGAGATACGCTCGTGGCGCCAGCCCATATACATGGGGTCGTTCAGCAGCGCGCGGTTGTTGGTGCCCACATCGAGCATCACCGGCAGCGTGTAGGCGGGGCTGATGCCGCCGCAGGCGGTGTAGAGAGACAGCTTGCCGATCGGAATGCCCATGCCGCCGATACCCTGGTCGCCGAGGCCGAGGATACGCTCGCCGTCGGTGACGACGATCACCTTGACGTTCTCCTTGGTGGCGCTACGCAGTATATCGTCCATGTACTTGCGGTCCGGATAGGACACGAAGAGACCGCGGTGGTTGCGGTAGATATTGGAGAATTCCTCACAGGCCGCCCCCACCGTGGGCGTGTAGATGATCGGCAGCATCTCTTCGATGTGCTGTTCTATCAGGCGAAAGAAGAGCGTCTCGTTGTCGTCCTGGATGGCGCGCAGGTAAATATGGCGCTCCAGGTCCGTGCGGCACTGCTCGTACTGGTGGTAGGCACGGCGGACCTGCTCCTCGATGGATTCGACATTATTCGGCAGCAGGCCGACCAGGTTGAACTCGATCCGCTCCTTCAGGGTAAAAGCGCTGCCCTTATTGAGCAGGGGCATTTCCAGCAGTGAGGGGCCGGCGTGGGGAATATAGAGTGGGCGCTTGTCTTTGTTGCTCATAAACCTGCTTACATCTGATGCGGTGGGGGGGCTGCTCGACAGGCAAGACGGTGCGCACACAGCCGGGTTGATGACCAAAACAGCTGTACCTGGTCAGGCAGCACGGCGCACCGGTGCCCGGGCGGCAAAGGCCGGAAGACTATCGATTGCCATCTAAGATAACAAGGCCTCCGGGGTGTCCAGTTTCGACGGCGGCGCTATGCCCTCCACTTCCACCGTCAGGTGGAACACCCGCGGACAGCGCCCCTTCAGCTCCGTTTCCAGTTCATCGATTATCCGCTCGGTGCGCTCCAGCGTGGCCTGGATCACCGCGCGGATTTCGGCATACTCGCGCACCCTGTCATTCAGGCGCTCCCCGTGCACCCGCGACAGCAGCACGCGCTCGTGGGCATCGATGCGTTCGCGCATATCGCCGACAAGACGCTCCTCCCGCAGTTCCACCTCGGCCACCACGACGGTGTGGGTCTCATCGACGATAACGGAGCGCACATCGTGGAAGCGCTCTATCTCGGGGTGCGACTGGCAGACCTCCCGGAAGGCCTGCTCGGCACCCTGGTCGCGGACGCTGGTGAGGAAGCGCATGTTGATCTTGCCGAGGAAGATGGCCGTGACCCCGAGCATCGCGGCAATGATGACCGAGAAACCGATATCCCACAGCCTGTTGCCGGTCACCTGGGTCATGGCGATACCAGTAGCGGCGAGTATCACGCCGGTGACTGCGATGGAATCCTCCAGCAGCACCGCAATCAGGGTCGGATCGTCCGCATTGCCCAGGTAGCGGAGCGGATTCCTCGTCCCGGCGGCGCGCATACGCGCAGCAAATTCCCTGCCCGCCACCAGCAGCACATAGCCTTCCAGCACCAGGGCAATCAACAGCACCACCGCCGATATCCAGATCGGCGCTATCTCCAGCCCCAGGATCGACACGGCCGCCGGCCGCTCGATCACATCCAGCTGGTGGTAGGCGTGCCAGGCGTGGGCCAGGCCCAGGCCGCAGCCGATGGAGAACAGGCCAATGGCACTCCACAGGTTCCACAGGTATTTCTTCTGGCCGTGGCCGAAGGCGTACTCCCGATCCGCCGGCCGGCCGCCCCGCTTCAGGCCGATCAGCAGGAACACCTGGTTCAGGGTGTCCATCAGGCTGTGCACCGCCTCGTTCATCATCGCCGCCGAATGGGTGGCGAACGCTGCCAGGCCTTTCAGCACAGTGATGATGGCGTTGACGCAGATGGCGTAGAGAACGGCTTTTTTTGAACCTTGTGCCATGGCTTCCCCCTCCAGTCCGTCGAATTACCGGCCTGTGGATTGTACCTGTGGTTTTGCGCCAGTGTGTATTTTTACGTTAGATCCTTTAACGATCACTGCCGCGGTCAGCGGTGCTCCCCAACACCAGGCCGGACTCTCCTGAAACAGAACTGCCTATACTGCGCTTAGCCCCAAACAAACGATAACCTCCATCTTGTGTCCGCAGGAACAGTCAAAATGGAAAGGCCCCCTCTTTCACCGCTCGCCGTAGCGCTCTCATTTCTGGCACTCCTGACTGCCTGTGGCGGCGACCGCGACAATCAAGAAAGCACTGTCGAAGATAGTGGAGCTGCGGACGAACAGATCATCGGCGAGGAGTTCGGTACAGCCACGCCTGACCCGGCAGATATCTCCACCAAAGACAACCCCTATTCCGCCGGCGAACCCGCCGCCAGGCCCGCTCGAGACTCCGCTGCAGATAGCAAACCGGCATCGCCCGCCGGCTATCCGACCAACGTCTACTTCGGCGACAGCCACGTGCACACCGGCTGGTCTGCGGATGCGGGGATGGATGGCGCCATACTGACGCCTGAAGACGCCTACCGCTTCGCCCTGGGAGAAGCGGTGAAATCCAATTCCGGCCTGAAAGCCCAACTCCAGCGCCCCTACGACTGGTTTATGATCACCGACCACTCGGACGGCATGGGCACCATCAATGAACTTGTCGCCGGCAACCCGGAGATGATGGCCAATGAGACGCTGAAGCGCTGGCACGACGCGCTGAATTCCGGCAGCGCGGAAGCCGCAGCAAAAGCCAAGAGCGAACTGATTATCATGCAGGCGGAGGGCAGACTGCCCGAAGTGGTGATGGATCCGAAGTGGATGAAGTCCGCCTGGGAAAAAACGGTCGAGGCGGCGGAGAAGTATTACAAACCGGGCGAGTTCAGCACATTTATCGCCTTCGAGTGGACAGTGAATGCCGATGGCGGCAACAACCTGCACCGCAATGTTATCTTCCGTGACGGCGCCGGCAGGACAAAGAGGCTGCTGCCGTTGACCACTTTCGAAACCCAGGACCCGATGAAGCTGTGGGAATGGATGCAGGCCTACGAGCAGAAGACCGGCGGCCGGGTGTTGGCCATTCCCCACAACGGCAACCTCTCCAACGGCCGCATGTTTGAGGAACAGCAGTTCGACGGCTCGCCGATGACCAGTGAATGGGCGCAGATGCGGGCAAGGTATGAGCCGCTATTCGAGGTCACCCAGATAAAAGGCCAGAGCGAGTCCCATCCCGCCCTGTCACCGGAGGATGAGTTTGCCGACTGGGACCTTTGGGACAAGGGCAACCTGATCATGGTACCGAAACCTAAAGGCGCCATAAAGACCGAGTACTGGCGCGAGGCCCTGAAATCCGGAATGCGCCTGCAGGATGAACTGGGCACCAACCCCTTCCAATACGGCGCCAACGCCGCCACCGACACGCATACAGGCCTGTCCACCGTCGAAGAGGACAACTTTTTCGGCAAATTCAAAACTCTGGAACCGAGCAATAAAGCGCGCTGGAAGTTCCCGCTGCTTGAAGGCAAGGACGGAGACATAATGGGCTGGGAGCAGGCCGCCTCGGGGATCATGGGTGTCTGGGCGAAGGAGAATACCCGCGAGGCCATCTGGGATGCCATGATGCGCAAGGAGACATTCGCCACTACCGGCCCGCGCATGACCGTACGCTTCTTCGGCGGCTTCGATTTCTCTGCTGCCGATGCCGACGGCGACCTGGCCGCCGCCGGCTATGACAAAGGCGTCCCCATGGGCGGCAAGCTGGCCGGCGCCAAACGGGGCCAGGCGGCCACCTTCCTCGCCGCGGCGATGAAGGATCCGGAAGGCGCAAACCTTGACCGGCTACAGATAGTCAAGGGGTGGGTCGACGGAGAAGGCGCGACCCACGAGAAAATCTATGACGTCAAATGGTCCGGCGACCGCAAACCCGACGCCGGCGACAAGCTGCCCGATGTCGGCAACACCGTCGACGTGAAAACCGCCAAGTACACCAACGATATAGGTGCGCCGCAATTGATCGGCTACTTCAGGGACCCCGACTTCGACCCAACCCAAAAGGCAGTCTACTACCTGCGCGTTCTCGAAATCCCCACACCTCGCTGGACCCTGTACGACAAGGTGCGTCTCGGCATAGAAATGGACAAGGAAGTGCCCCTGGTAGGCCGGGAGCGGGCTTTCTCGAGCCCAATCTGGTACACGCCGGAATGACGGCCGGGTCCAGCCCAAGATGGCAGTAAAAGCCCGGACAGTTTACCGGCGAAACAAGGCGGATCCATGTGCCCGGGAATATCCCCGGGCTTGCCGACCTTGCCTGAAAGGCGCCGTCGACTACGCTGTCGTGAATCTGTCCCGGAAAATATTGACATACTAATAAGGCGGAAGGGAAGAATACCCCTCTCCCGGGACCGTATGAGGCAGGGATGCCGATTACGAGCGTACAGGGACGTATTCACAGCGTGTCCCGGGAGAGGGGTATTCTTTGCTTCCGACCCGGTAGTAAGAAGTATCCGATGATGAACGTTTCATTTCTGCGCGACCCAATCGTACACTTCGCCGCTATCGGCGGAATCCTGTTCTCCATCAATGCCCTGTTCCAGGGTGGAGAGGTGGAAAAGGATAAAATCGTCGTCGACCAGAACCGTATCGACCACCTGGCCACCGTGTTTGGTCGCCGCTGGCAACGCCCACCCACGGCGGAGGAGCTTCGGGGCCTGGTGGAAAGCCATATACGCGAGGAAGTGCTGTACCGCGAGGCCCTGAATCTGGGGCTGGACCGCGACGACGCGGTGATTCGCCGGCGACTGCGGCTCAAAATGGAATATCTCGCCCGGGACCTGATAAATGCAGTAGATCCGTCAGAGGAAGTACTGCGGGATTATTTCGCCGACAACACACACAGGTATCGCCAGGCGGCCAGATTCAGCTTCCGCCAGATTCATTTTCCCCGCGACGCGCGGCCCGCGGACAGCGAGGGCGCGCGCGCGGCCCTGGACCAGTTACAGGCCGGTGCCCCCGTTGAAAACTTCAGTGACACCAGCCTGCTACAGAAGATCTACCGGGACGAACCCGCCGGCCGCATCGACCGCGTTTTTGGCCGGGGGTTTTCTGCACAGCTGGGTGCACTGCCGCAGGGGCGATGGGCGGGCCCGCTGCAATCGGCCTACGGTGAACACCTGGTCTGGATCGAGAAAGCGGAGCCGGCGCAGGCTGCCGACTTCTCCGCCGTGCGCTCACAGGTGCTGCGGGACTGGCAGGAAGATGAACAGAAACGCATTCTCCAGGCGCAATACGGTGCGCTGCGCAGCAACTATCAGGTGCACCTGGACGCAGACCTACCCATCCGGCTGGATCAGGTGGCACAGCAATGATTCGATGGCAACCATTACTATCGTTCACCGTCTCACTCTTGTGCAGTTTCCTGTTCGCTTCCGGCGCCGCAGCACACGAGCTGCGCCCCGCCTACCTGCAGATCAGCGAACGCGAAAGCAATATGTTCGATGTCTCCTGGCGGGTCCCCGCTCGGGGAAATATGCGGCTCTCCCTGAATGTCCGCCTCGATGACAACGCCACCCCGCTGACCCCGCCGGCGGGCAGGCTGGCCAGCGGCTTCTACACAGAAAGCTGGCAGCTGCGCAGCGAGCGCGGACTCGCCGGCAGTACTATCACCATTGCCGGTCTGCAGGGAACCATGACCGACGTGCTCGCCCACATCACCTGGCTGGATGGGCGCGAGCAGATGGCCAGGATCCTGCCGGAGCAGCCGTGGTTTGTAGTGGAAGCCAAAGCCGGCAACGGCGAGATCGCCACCACCTATTTTGTGCTGGGCATCGAGCACATCCTTCTCGGCATCGATCACCTGCTGTTTGTCCTCGCGCTGATGCTGCTGGTCAGCGGCTGGAAGCAACTGGTAGGTACCATTACCGCCTTTACACTCGCCCACAGCACCACCCTGGCCGCCGCGGTGCTCGGCCTGGTGTCGGTGCCCCAGGGACCGGTGGAGGCCGTCATCGCGCTCAGCATCCTGTTTGTCGCCAGCGAGATACTGCACAAATACCACGGCCGCAGCACCCTCGCGATACGCAGGCCGTGGCTGGTGGCCCTTGGCTTCGGCCTATTGCACGGGTTCGGTTTCGCCGGCGCCCTGGCAGATATCGGCGTTCCCCAGCAGGCGATTCCCCTGGCGCTGCTGCTGTTCAACATCGGCGTGGAGGCGGGCCAGCTTCTGTTCATCGCAGCGCTCGGCGTACTCTTCACAATGTTGCGCGCACTGCCCCGACAACTAATCGGCGGCGGTCGATGGGCCAGCGGGTCGGAGACGCTTTCTATCGCCTATCTGGTGGGCGGTATCGCGAGCTGGTGGCTGATCGAGCGAACCGTGTCACTGGTGACCTATTGACCCGGGGACCAACAAATCAATCCTGTTGAGAGAAGTTACCTCGCGCCGGGTCGCCTGGATGGAGTGGCCTCGCCAACCCTGGCACTGGCCATCAAGCTGTTCGGGATGAGTGAGGACTGCTGGCATCGACTGCCGTCATTTGTGCCAGGCGTCTTGTTGAAGGTCGGCCCAGACAGGGCAAAGAGGTGACGATGGAGAAACCGCGCATAGCCGTTGACCGTCCCTATTCCGCTGCCCTGGCCCCGACCGCGAATACCCGGCTGGCGCGCGGCATCGAGAAGGAAAGCCGCCCCCATGCCACCGGCGAGTCGGGCTTCTACCTGATGCACCAAGGGCTGTCCGCTTTCGCCGCCCGTGCGGTACTGATCGATGAGGCCGCCGTACTACATCAGCCGTTCGAAACCTGGGTGGCACCGGATTCCGCCTGGCGCCTGTAGCTGTGCAGCAACGGAAGAATAAGGTGGCATGCAGCCGATGAAGACAATAAGCCAATTGTCAAATGCAAGGATCCCGACAGCACCCTATGGCAGCGGATTCTTTCCCGGCTCCTTTCACTGCTTCCGATCGAATCGCAGATCTGAAAACCTGACCCATTGATACGACTATCATTGTGCGCCCCAGGAAGACCGCCAACTAAAGCAAAGGAAACGAAAAATTTACGAGTCCGCAACAGCCTAGAAACCGTGGGCAACTACGCTTTCTTCATCAATGGCGAAGGGAAAGCCGCCGGGGCTTTGCCTGTTTCTTCCGGCTCTCCATTTCGAGATTAAACAATTATCCGCCTTTCGGCAGAAGACACGGGCACAAGCAGTGTGGAGAATATGCCAAAACCGATACTTAAAAGGGTCACTTTCAGCCTGGCATTTCTGCACTTGCCTTCCATGTTCTCTCTGATTCTTTGTGCCGCTACATTCATTTCGACCATTTCCACATTCACGGAATTCATTTTCACTTCGAAAATTTTCTACAGCGATAATGAAATACCCCAGGTGGTTATCAATGCCATCAGCAACCTGGTTATCGCCCTTGCCATACTCGAGCTCTACGTGGTGATCAGGATCAATGTCGACACGCAGTATAAAATATCCACCTGGAATGAAGTAATGCCCGCTTCAGGGAGACGCAGTCGCTGATGACAGACGGGTGCGGACCACGATCTCCGAGGTCAGGGTTCGGTGCACCGGGCAGCGGTTGGCGATATCCAGCAGCTTCTGCCGCTGCTCGCCGGTGAGCTGCCCTTCCAGGGTGATCTCCCGCACTATCTCGTCGATCTTACCCTCCCTTGTTTCACAGTCTTCGCAGTCTTTCGCGTGGACCTTCCGGTGTGAAAGGATCACCCGGACCCGCTCCAGCGGTATCTCCTTGCGGTCGGCGTACATGCGCACGGTGATGCTGGTGCAGGCGCCGAGGCCCATCAGGATATATTCATAGGGGCCCGGGCCTTTGTTGTTGCCGCCGAGATCCTCCGGCTCGTCGGCCGTCAGGTGGTGCGGCCCCGAGGTCAGGGTCTGGGTGAACTTGCCATCGCCGCTTTCCTCTACCGTAACGACTGTCGGGGTCGGGCCGCTCATCGACCGCACCTCTCCTGGCTTTCAGTTTTTCGGGGGCGGATTGGGCGTGACCAGATTCCACCAGAACTCGAAGGTATCCAACAGCGACAGCAGGGTTTCGAACTGTGCCCGGTCGCCAGTCACCTTGGCCGAGCCGTCATTTATCTTGTCTTTCATGGTCGCCGTGCCGAGGATTACGTCATTCAGGTCGCTGCGGTTGATGGTTACCGCGCTGTGGGGTTTATCTACCGGCGGACCGTAGTTGAGTACACCGTTTTCCAATACCAGGGAGTGGTTTTCCTGCACATCCGGCAGCGATACGTTGATGGCGATATTCTTGCCGGCGGCCCTGGGGCCGTTCAGGCGAATGCCGAGGAAGTCGAAGAACATCTCGGTCGGCATACTGCGGATGGTGTCCGGGCTGGCGGTGGTCGGGGCCGGCAACTTCTTGACACCCTCGCGCAGCTCCTGGGCCCCGCTCAGGAAGAAATTGCGCCAGGGGCCGTTTTCCTGCTGGTAGCCCATCTGCTCCAGGGCGTCGGCGAGCAGGTTGCGCGCGGCCTTGTTGTCGGGCTCGGCGGAAACCAGCTGGTCCAGTACCTGCGCCACCCAACGGTAGTCGCCGGCATCGTAGTCTTTCCGCGCCTGCTTTAGGACATTATCCGCGCCGCCCATGTATTGGACATACTTCTTACCCGCCTCCGCCGGCGGCAGCGGGTAAAGGCGCGCCGGGTTGCCGTCGAAGAAGCCGAGATAATAGTTCCACACCGCGCGGGTATCGTGGTTGACGCTGCCGTAGTAACCCCGGTTGGCCCAGTAGTTTGCGAGTTCCGGGGGCAACTGCATCATTTCCGCGGTCTCGACCATGTTGTAGCCCTGGTTGGCCATGCGCAGCGTCTGGTCGTTCAGGTACTTGTACAGATCGCGCTGTTTCTTCAGGTGGTTGATGACATTCTCGTTGCCCCAGGTGGGCCAGTGGTGCGGTCCGAACAGCACCTCCGACTTGTCTCCCCAGCGCCGGATGGTGTCGTTCAGGTAACCGGACCAGGCGCGTGCGTTGCGCACCTTGGCGCCGCGCAGCGTATAGAGGTTGTGCAGGGTATGGTTGGAGTTTTCCGCCGCGGTCACCGCCTTCAGTTCGGGAATGTAAAAGTGCATTTCCGAGGGCGCCTCGGAGCCCGGCGCCAGGATAAATTCATAGGTGAGTCCGTCGAGCTCAATCTTCTGGCCGTCCTTGGTGATGGTGTCGGTCGGCTCAATCAATGTCACCGTGCCCGGGGAGGTGCCCAGCCCGAGACCTGTCCCCAGTGTCCCCTGGGGGCCTTTCGGAATCAGGTTGCCGTACATGAAAGTGGCGCGGCGTGACATATGGTTGCCGGCAAAGACGTTCTCGCTGACCGCCTCCTCCACGAAACCTTCCGGGGCAATGATCTTGACCTTACCGGCTTTAACGTCTTCCTCATCCACCACGCCGCGCACACCACCGTAGTGGTCCACGTGGCTGTGCGTGTAGATGACGCCGACTACGGGCTTGTCACCGCGGTGCTTGCGGTACAGATCCAGCGCCGCTTTCGCCGTCTCCGTGGAAATAAGGGGATCCATCACGACGACGCCTTTATCTCCCTCGATAAAGGTGATATTGGAAAGGTCGGCGCCACGCACCTGGTAGATACGCGGCGTGACTTCATAGAGGCCACCCTCGGACAGCAGCTGCAGCTGTCGCCACAGACTGGGATTGACACTGTCCGGGGCCTCCTTGCCCTGGGCGAAGCCGTAAGCGCCCAGATTCCAGACGGGTTCCCCTTTCGCGTTCTTGATCACGCCGTTGTCGGGCAGTGGTGCGATAAATCCGCGCTTGACGTCCTTGAAGTCCTGGGTCTCCTCGAACGGCAACAGCTTCAGTACCGCCGCATTGGCATTCTTTGTGGTGGCAGTGGCAGGTTTTGGCTCCTGGGCAATAGCGCCACAGAAAAAGAAGATGAGCGACGCAGTCAAAGCAAAAAACGACTGGGAGAGGAATCTTTTCTCCTGTGACATCGGGATACCTCATTGAATGATTTTCAGTTTATGGGGGTCATAAAATTAAAGCGCAAACTGCAGCGATGCCCCAAAAAAGTTCAGTGAATAATCCTTATAGGTGCCCTGCAGGCGCGGGCTGAACGGTGGGAGCCCGCTCTGATCGATATCCGGATCCCCCTCCCACGCCAGGGTGTAGCCGACATCCAGCCGCAACCCCGGACAGAGGTCCTTGCGGGCGCCCAGTCCCAGGCGCCAGGTTTTGTCGACAACCGCGTCCGCAGTGCGCGAGTCGAGGTCCTCCATGCTGCGGTCGTAGGCGACACCGACGGACAGCGACCACCCCTGCAGCGCGCCCGCGCTGTACTGATGCCGCACACCCAGGGCGGCATGCCAGGTATCGTCGTATTCGCGGTTCACCGTGGCGCTTGTCTGCGCAGGATTGTCGATTTCAAAGCCGACCAGGCCGAAGTCCGACCACTGCTGCCAGTTCAAATTTGCATACACGGTGGTCGCCGGAGAAAGGGACTGCTGCAGGCTGAGGGTAACCGTCTGCGGCACATTCATATCGATATCGGTGCGGGCCCCATTGAGCCTCGCTACCAGTTCCGAGAAGAGCGGGCCGAAGTCGGAGAGGCGCAGATCGTCCCGGAACTCCCAGTCCACCTGGGAGGTGTAGGACAGACCCAGGGTAGTGGCCCCGGTCGGCCTGTAGATGACACCGAGGTTACCGCCGAAACCGATGTCGGTGTCGTCGTATTTAAGCCGCGCATCGCCACCCGGCAGACCGGCGCGTGGACGGGACTCGTATTTATAATAGCCGCCCATGATATTGAGGGCCAGGCCGAAAGACAGGCAGTCGTTTGCCTTCCAGCTCAGTGACGGCAGCAGGCTCATACCGATCAGGCTTGTCTCCGTCACGAAGCGGCGCCCTTTCCAGCCGTTATCGTAGTCCAGTACTCCGCCGAAATTGCCGGACATGGCGAGCCCCCAACCGAAGCTGTCGGTCAGGCGCCCGGCGGCAAAGAATCCTCCGCCCGGAAACCATTCGATCGCGTTGCCGCCATCGTTACCGGGTACGTTGCTCTCACCACCTTCGCTGAATTCCAGGTCACCGTAGAGCAACTGACCCGATGCCATTATCCCGGTGTCCTCCCGCCACACTGTACCGGCCGGATTCGTGTAGGCGGTAGACGCATCTTCCGGCATAGCGGCCCAGCCGGCACCGGCGGTGCCCAGCGTTGGCGTGCCGATTTCCCACACCATCAGGCCGCCCGCGTTGGCCAGCGGCGCCAACAGCAGCGAACCGGTCGCTGTTGCGAGTGCCAGTTTTCGGGAAGGGAATTTGTGAGGTTTCATGGTCAACTCCATTTGCCAGCAGCCCCGACTAGTTCCCTTTCGGGAACAACAACACAAAATTGACCCGGAAGCCCCAACCTTCCGGGCCGGACGCGGGGCTGTCCGCGTAGTAGCGCGGCCCGGCCTGCAACTGAACTGCCTGCTCGCCGATCTTGAAGACCTTGGCCGCAAAAAGCCCCACCGGCACCGTCCACTGGCTATTCTCCCGGTTGTAGGTGGATTCGGAAGTCAGGGTGAAGCTCCAGGCCGTCGGCGTCGTGTAGGTGAAAAAGGGCTGTACGAAGGTCTGGTCGATATCCTGCCGGTTGTCGCTGCCGGCGAAGGACCAGATCTGGTTGACCAGCGCACCGGCTGTCCAGGGGCCCGCCTGCTTGAGCGCCACCACCGTCGGCCCGGCGCCCCATTTCTCGCCGCCCAACAGGTCGTCGGTCGCCGTCGGAATCAGCAGCACAGGACCGGCGCCCCAGATAATCCCGTTTTCAGTAGGTTCCTTCGGCGAGAAGAACAAGCTCTGGGTGGTATCACCGAGCCCCATCTGGCTGCCGCTGCCGGGAAAAATATCTTCCTGGTCGATCACCGGCAAAATGGTGCGACTGATCAGGTTCCACTGGCCGTTGATCGATATCGGAACCACCGGCTGGATGTTCAGCGTAAAGCGGTGACCGTCGTCCAACAGCCCCACATTCCGATCCCAGTTGCCCTGAAACGGCACACTGATCAGGCTGGCGATGGGATTCGCCAACTGTTTGGCCAGGTCCGCGCCGCTCTGTTGTGAAAGAGCGATTGAACAACAGAGTGACAACAGCAATCCCAGCGCGAATCTCCACATGTCGCAAATCCACACCTCTACTGGGGGAAATTTTCCGCTCCGTACAGTGTAGAAAGGAAATTGCCGTTATTGACCCCTGTCGCGGTGGGCTGACGCCGGCCGGTTAGCTGAAACGCCAGACATTGTTTTTGGGCTCTGCACCGGGTGGAAAAAGCCCGGTCACAAGCAGTGGCCGGGCTTTTTATTTGAGGGCATTTAACCGGGAGCAGCCTAGCGCACACCTTCCAGCAGGTGCCGCGCGATAATCAGCCGCTGTATCTCGCTGGTGCCTTCATAGATGGTGGTGATCCGCACATCCCGGGACATGCGTTCCAGCGGAAACTCGCGCGTATAGCCGACGCCGCCGTGCATCTGCAGGGCCACATAGCAGGCCTCATTGGCCTTCTCACTGGCGTAGAGCTTGGCCATGGACGCCGCCGGGCCGAAGGCCATGCCGGCGTCCTTCTGCCAGGCGGCCTGCATCAGCAGCAGGCGCGCAGCTTCCATCTCCGTGTACTTGTCGGCCAGCTGCCACTGCAGGCCCTGGAACTGGGCCAGTTTCTTGCCGAACTGCTCACGCTCCTGGATATAGGCGCGGGCGCAGTCCAGCGCCTCCAGTCCGATACCCAGGGCCAGGGAACCGATGCCGATACGGCCACCGGCCAGTTCGCCGGCGGCGATGCGGAAACCCTTGTTTTCTTCGCCGAGCAGGTTGGCGGCGGGAATGCGGCAGTCCTCGAAGGCCACTTCGTTGGTGACAGACGCCTTCTGCCCCATCTTTTCCTCGGCCTTGCCGATAACCAGGCCCGGCGCGCCCGCCTCCACCAGGAAGCAGGAGATGCCCTTGCCCTTCGGCGCCGTGGCATCGGTCACCGCCCAGACCACGAAGATGCCGGCGAACTCGGCGCTGCTGATAAACAGCTTGCTGCCGTTCAGTATGTATTCGTCGCCGTCTTTCACCGCGCGGGTGCGCATGGCGGCGGCATCGGAGCCGGAGCCGGGTTCGGTCAGGCAGAAGGAACCGGCGGCGTACTCTCCGCTGCAGATTTTCGGCAGGTATCTGGCTTTCTGCTCGTCATTGCCCACCGCCTGGATGACTTCGGCCACCATGTTGGTGACGGAAGTGGTAGTCGCGGTGGAGGCGCAGCCCCGGGCCAGTTCGGTGATGGCCAGGCTGAAGGCGATGGTGCCGGCGCCGGTGCCGCCGAAGTCGGGCTCGATATTGATCCCCATAAAGCCCAGCTCGGCCAGCTGTTTGAGCTTATCCAGCAGCAGTGCGCGGTTGCCGGTCTTGTCCAGTTCGCCGGCGACGGGCTTCAGTTCGCTGTCGGCAAACTGGCGCGCCGCTTCCTGGATCATCTGCTGTTCTTCGGTGAGTGCGAAATCCATAGAGTACCTGCTTATTCTTTATTTACTGATTTGCCAATTTCTTCCTGTAGGAGCGGCGGGGCGGCCATCCGCCGTTGGCCGCGATCAGACCATGGGGCAACCCGGACACCGATCGCGGCCAGCGGCCGCTCCTACAAAACACTTCTGTCATACCGGCACAGGCCTGCGCAGGTATGACAAGCATATAAATACCAGCCGGCAGTGCGTTCTCATCATCGCTTGAATATCAACCTGCGCAACATCCCCTGCTGTATGGCCACGCCGAGCATAATCAAAAACAGGCCGGCAATGGTTGCCATATGGATCCTCTCGCCGACCAAAATTGCAATCAATAGCAAGGATAAGGGCGGTGAGAGATAAATCAGGTTACTGATGCGCGCGGTATTGTCGCAAGACATCATCGCCGCCTGCCACAGCAGGAAGGCGATACCCATTTCAAACAGGCCCACATAGACGGCACCCAACCAGCCGGCGAGCGGTGGCCACTGCCAGCCGCCCTGCACTGCTAGCGCCGCCGCCAGCCACGGCAGGCCACACAGGAAACTGAGCAACAGGTTGATCTCTGCGCTGCCGCCGATGCGCGTATTCAGCAGCCAGTAGCAGCACCAGACCAGTGTACTGAACAGCGCCAGGGCCACGCCCAGGGGTCGATCGAAGTGTAGTCCCAGCAGGTCGCCGCGGGTGGCGATCACCAGCACGCCGCTGTAGCAGACCAGCGCGGCCACCAGATCGCGGCGGCGCAGCTGCTGCTTCAGTACCGGCACCGACAGCAGCGCCAGCAGAATCCCCCAGCTGTAGTTGAGCGGCTGCGCCTGCTGCGCAGGCAGCAGGTCGTAGGCGTTGAACAGCACCAGGTAATAGAGGAAGGGATTGCAGAAACCCAAGGCCAGGTACCAGCGGCGGTTCTGCCGCCAGGCGTCGGGGACCAGTCTCCAGCTGCGCCGCCAGCTGATCACCGCGGCCATCAATACGCTGGATGTCAGCGCGGCAATGGTCACCAGCTGCAGCGGCGACAGGTATTGCAGGGACAGCTTGAAGGCGCTGGCCACGGTGGACCAACAGAGCACCGCCGCCAGGGCCAGCAACAGGGCGCGGCGGTTGTCGGCGATCGGGGTTTCACTCATCGGCTGGTACTTCTGATTGAGCCGCGTGGTCGGGCTTCGCGGAGCTCAGCCCAACCTGCGCGAACGCCGGCATTCCGGCGGCAGCCTGCGGACACTACCCTTTTGTCAGCGCTTGCCGCCCTTGGCCTTGGGCTCCGGGTCCGGCACCGCCACGGCGGTGTCCGTCTTGACCTCCTGGATCACCACATAGGTGTGGGTCTCGCGCACCCCGGGTATCGAGGCCAGCTTCTCCCCGAGGAAGCGGCGGTAGCCGAGCATGTCCTTGATGCGGATCTTCACCAGATAGTCGAAACCACCGGCGACCATATGGCACTCCTGCACCTCCTCCAGGCTGGACACATGCTGGTTGAAGGCCTCCAGGGCCTGGGTGGCGGTATCGGTCAGGGTGACCTGGATGTAGACCACCAGGCCGGCGTGCACCTTGAGCGGATCCAGCAGCGCCACATAGTCGCGGATAAAGCCCTCGCGCTCCAGGCGTTTGACCCGCTCCAGGCAGGGCGTGGGGCTCAGGTTTACCCGTCGCGCCAATTCCACGTTCGGCAGGCGCCCGTGGCGCTGCAGGATGCGCAGTATCTGGCGGTCGATACGGTCCAGATCTTCCAACTGTCGAGACATAGCAACATACCCTACTGGTAATCACGCAAACAGGCGTGATATTTAACCACAACCTGCGGCAATATGGCGATTAATTCTGAGGACTTTCCCACATAATCCGGGTTTTTATACTGGTCCAACACCACAGAGTTCGGGAGACAATATGTCGACAAACTTCGCCGGCCAATTCACCAAAGAGTTGCACAGCGCCCGCCAGCGGGCCCGCGAGTATCTGCATGCCGACGAAAACCAGTGCGTCAGCGAGCTGCTGGCCGCCCCGCGCCCCAGCGATGCCCTGCGCAAGAAGATCCTCAACACTTCCCGCGAGCTGGTGCGCCACTCCCGCCAGCACCGCAGCAAGCGCGGCACCCTGGATGCCTTCCTGCAGCAGTTCGGCCTCTCCAACAAGGAGGGCGTGGCGCTGATGTGCCTGGCGGAGTCCCTGCTCCGTGTACCGGATGCGGATACTGCCGACAAACTGATCGCCGAGAAAGTGCATTCCGGCAACTGGGCCAGCCATCGTGGCCAGTCCGACTCCCTGTTCGTGAACGCCTCCACCTGGGGCCTGATGCTGACTGGCAGCATCGTCGAGCTGGACCCGGATATCACGGAAAAACCGTCTTCGTGGATGAAGCGCCTGGTCAGCCGCCTGGGCGAGCCGATGGTGCGTACCTCCATGATGCAGGCGATGAAGATCATGGGCGGCCAGTATGTACTGGGCCGCACCATCGGGGAGGCCCTGAAGCGCGGCCCGGCGGAGAACCTGCCCGGTACCCGCTTCTCCTTCGACATGCTCGGCGAGGGCGCCCGCACCATGGCGGATGCCGAGCGCTACTTCGACGCCTACATGATGGCCATCGAGGCCATCGGCAAGGACAACGATAAGCGCGACGTGGTGGAGGCCAACGGCATCTCCATCAAGCTGTCCGCCCTGCACCCCCGCTACAGCGTGCTGCAGCGCGAGCGGGTGATGAACGAACTGCTGCCGCAGGTGAAACGCCTCTGTGTGGCCGCGGCCAAATACGACATGGGCCTCAATATCGACGCCGAAGAGGCGGAGCGCCTGGATCTCTCCCTGGACATCTTCGAGGCCCTGGCCCGGGACCCGCAACTGAAGGACTGGCAGGGCCTCGGTTTCGTGCTGCAGGCCTACCAGAAGCGCGCCCCCCACGTGGCCGACTGGCTGATCGCGCTCGGCCGCGACACCGGCCGCAAGCTGATGGTGCGCCTGGTGAAGGGTGCCTACTGGGACACCGAGATCAAGCACGCCCAGCAGATGGGCCTGAGCGACTACCCGGTGTACACCCGCAAGTGCCACACCGACCTGTCCTACCAGGTGTGCGCGAAGAAGCTGCTGGATGCCCGCGACGCCATCTACCCGCAGTTCGCCACCCACAACGCCTACACCGTAGGCCTGATCCTGGAGCTGGCCGGCGACACTGACGACTATGAGTTCCAGCGCCTGCACGGCATGGGCCACCTGCTGTACGCGCAACTGGAAGCGGTCCACGGCAAGAGCGTGCCGGTGCGCGTCTACGCGCCGGTGGGCGCCCACAAGGACCTGCTGCCCTACCTGGTGCGCCGCCTGCTGGAGAACGGCGCCAACAGCTCGTTCGTGAACCGCTTTATGGACGAGAAGACCCCGATCGAAGAACTGGTGCAGGACACCCTCGAGCAGAGCGAGGCCTGCAACCCCTATCGCCACCCGCAAATCCCGGTACCGGAGGACATCTATATGGGAGCTGAGGCCCTGCCACGGAAAAATTCACACGGCATCGAACTGACCGATCCGGTTGCCACGGAACCGCTGTTGGAGGCAGTGGAGAAGATGCGCGGCGTGCATTTCAGGGGCGGCCCCATCGTCGACGGCGTCATGGCCGAGGCGGACCTGCCGGTGCACAACCCGGCGACCAACGAGCTCGTCGGCCACACCGCCAACACCGACAAGCACCTGATCGACCGCGCCTACACCTCCGCCACCGAAGCGCAGATCGCCTGGGACCGCCTCGGCGGCGAGGCGCGGGCGAAGATCCTCGACAAGGTCGCCGACCTGTACGAGAAACATACCAACGACCTGACCGCGCTCATCTGCCTGGAGGCCGGCCGCACCCTGAACGACGGCATCAGTGAAGTGCGCGAGGCGGTGGACTTCTGCCGCTACTACGCCAACGGCGCGCGCAGGCATTTCAGCGAGCCGCAGCAACTGCCGGGCCCCACCGGCGAAAGCAACGAGTTGCACCTGAGCGGCCGCGGCGTCTTCGCCGCCATCAGCCCCTGGAACTTCCCGCTGGCGATCTTCACCGGCCAGGTGGTGGCCGCGCTGGCGGCGGGCAACGCGGTGCTGGCCAAGCCGGCGGAGCAGACCCCGCTGATCGCCGCCCGCGCCATCGAGCTGATGCACGAGGCCGGTGTACCCGCCAAGGTACTGCACCTGATCACCGGCACCGGTGCCGCCGTGGGCAAACCGCTGATCGAGGACCCACGCCTGTCCGGCGTGGCCTTCACCGGCTCCACCGAGACCGCGCGCCTGATCAACCAGCAGCTGGCGGTGAAGGAAGGCCCCATCACCCCGCTGATCGCCGAGACCGGCGGCCAGAACGTGATGATCGTCGACTCCACCGCCCTGCCGGAGCAGGTGGTGGACGACGTCATCCAGTCCGCCTTCCTCAGCGCCGGCCAGCGCTGCTCCGCCCTGCGCATCCTGTGCGTGCAGGACGTGATCGCGGACAACCTGCTGAACATGCTGAAGGGCGCCTGCGAGGAGCTGACCCTGGGCGATCCGTCCAAATTGGAGACCGATATAGGTCCGGTGATCGACGAGAAGGCCTTGGACATGCTGGAGGCTCACCGCGAGCGCATGCAGAAGGAAGCCAAGCCGCTGTTCGCCTTCGACGAGCAGAAAAAGCCGGCCAAAGGCACCTTCTTCGGCCCGCAGGTGGTGGAGATAGAGGATTTCTCCCTGCTGCAGCGTGAGGTCTTCGGCCCCTTCCTGCACGTGGTGCGCTTCAAGGCGGAGGAACTGGAAGACGTGATCCGCCGCATCAACGCCACCGGCTACGGCCTGACCTTCGGCCTGCACTCCCGCATCGAAGGCCGCGCCCACGCGGTGTTCAAGCGCGTCAACGTGGGCAACTGCTACGTGAACCGGGATATGGTGGGTGCGGTCGTGGGCGTGAACCCCTTCGGCGGCCAGGGCCTGTCCGGCACCGGCCCCAAGGCCGGCGGCCCCCACTACCTGTTCCGCTTCGCCGACGAGAAGACCAAGACTATCAACACCGTGGCCACCGGCGGCAATACCCAGTTGTTTAGCCTGGGGCAGTAACCCTGGGGGGCCCAGCCCCCTTGCACCGGATCCGATCCGTAGGGCGAACCTTGTGTTCGCCCTGGGGAGCCTAGATAAGACTGCGATCTCGATGCGAAGGCCTTGATGCCGGTAACCCTTTGCGGGACTGTGACTCGGGCCATCCCCAACGACTGCAGCAAAAAAGTCTTTACTTGGCAGAGGAAAGCCATTTAACGGATTGCCGGAGCGATATTGCCAATGGATGGCTGTAGCCCAATTGCCGCCCCCCTGCTCCACCCCGCCGGCCCGGTCGCACTGGCCGAGCGCGACCTGCTGTTTACGGCGGTTTTCATCATGCTGATCGTGATCGTCCCGGTCTTTGTAATGACCTTCCTGTTTGCCTGGCGCTACCGCGCCTCCGGAGGGAAGGGGCGCTATGCGCCGGACTGGTTCTATTCCGGAAAAATAGACGCGGTAATCTGGCTGGTGCCCGCGGCTATAGTGGTGACCCTGGCCTACCTGATGTGGAACAAGACCCATGAGCTGGACCCCTATCGCCAATTGGATGCCGGCAGCCGACCACTCGAGGTGGAGGCCATCGCCCAGGACTGGAAGTGGCTGTTTGTCTATCCCGAGCAGGACATCGCATCGGTCAATGAGCTGGCGTTTCCCGCCGGCCAGCCCCTCAGCCTGAAGATCACCTCCGATACGGTGATGAATTCCTTCTTCATTCCCGCCCTGGGCGGGCAGATCTACGCCATGGCCGGCATGCAGACGCGCCTCAACCTGCTCGCCGACAGGCCCGGCTGTTTTCGCGGCCGCAATATGCAGTACAGCGGCGACGGCTTTCCCGAACAGTTTTTTCGGGCCCGGGCCCTGTCCCGGGAGGAATTCGAGGCCTGGGTGGCCAGGGCCAGGAAGTCGCCGCAGAGACTGGACAGCACCGCCTACCGGGCACTGGCCGCGCCCAGTACCGATCACCCCGTCAGCTATTATTCCGGGGTCGCGCCGCGGCTGTTCGACGGCGTTATCGCAAAATACGCAAGCGGACATGCGGAATAATTGATGGAGATGCGCATCCTGGGAAGGCTGACCGCCGCCGATGCCCTGCCCTTTTACAGCTGGGTCGCCATCGGCGGCGCGGTGGTCACCCTGCTCGGCCTGCTCACCGTGGTCGGCGCCATCACCTGGCTGGGCAAGTGGCGCACCGTGTGGCGGGAGTGGATGACCAGCCTGGACCACAAGCGCATCGGCATCATGTACGTGATGCTGGCGCTGGTGATGCTGCTGCGCGGTTTTGTCGACGCCATCATGATGCGCGCCCAGCAGGCGTTTGCGCTCAACTCCGACGGCTATTTGCCGCCGGAGCATTTCGACCAGATCTTCAGTTCCCACGGCACCATCATGGTCTTTTTTATGGCGATGCCGTTCCTGACCGGGCTGATCAATATCATCGTGCCGCAGCAGATAGGCTCACGGGACGTCGCCTTCCCCTTTATGAATTCCGTCAGCCTGTGGCTGACCGCCGCCGGCGCCGGGCTGGTGCTGATATCGCTGGTGATTGGCCGCTTTTCCACCGCGGGGTGGACCGGCTACCCGCCCTATTCCGGCGCAGCGTACAACCCCGGCGTGGGCGTCGATTACTGGATTTGGGCCATCCAGGTCAGCGGCGTAGGCACCACCCTCTCCGGCATCAACTTCATCGTCACCATCCTCAAGCGGCGCGCGCCGGGCATGCAACTGATGCGCATGCCGCTCTTCTGCTGGACGACCCTGGCCTCCAGCATCCTGATGATCTTCGCCTTTCCCGCCCTCACGGTGACCACCGCCCTGCTGGCCCTGGACCGTATCTTCGGGATGCACTTTTTCACCAATGCCGGCGGCGGCAATCTGATGAATTACATCAACCTCTTCTGGATCTGGGGTCACCCGGAAGTCTATATCCTGATACTGCCGGCCTTCGGTATCTATTCCGGGGTGGTCTCCACCTTTGCCGCCAAGCGTCTGTTCGGCTACAAGTCCCTGGTCTACGCCACCATGGCGATCGCCCTTTTGTCCTTTACCGTGTGGCTGCACCATTTTTTCACCATGGGCGCCAGTGCCGGGGTCAACGCCTTTTTCGGTATCGCCACCATGGTGATCGCCGTGCCCACCGGGGTGAAGGTCTTCGACTGGCTGATGACCCTGTTTCGCGGGCGCATCACCTTCCATCCCTCGATGCTGTGGACCCTGGGATTTATCGTCACCTTTGTGATCGGCGGTATGACCGGCGTGCTGCTGGCGCTGCCGCCAGCGGACTACCTGATGCACAACTCCACCTTTCTGGTGGCACACTTCCACAACATGCTGATTCCCGGCGCACTCTTCGGCTACCTGGCCGGTTATATGTACTGGTTTCCCAAGGCCTTCGGCTTCACCCTGGACGAGCGCTGGGGCAAGCGCGCCTTCTGGTGCTGGATCATCGGCTTTTACCTGGCCTTTATGCCGCTCTACGCTCTGGGCTTTATGGGCATGGCCCGGCGCATGGAACACTACGACGTGGCCGCCTGGTACCCCTTCCTGGTGGTTGCGGCCCTGGGGGCGGCGGCAATACTGGCCGGTATCGCCTGCTTGGTCGCGCAGCTGGTCACCAGCATCCGCCACCGGGAAAACCGGCGGGACCTGACCGGCGATCCCTGGAACGGGCGCACCCTGGAGTGGCTCACATCGTCCCCGCCGGCCCCCTACAATTTCGCCGTGCTGCCGCGGGTGCGGGATATCGACGCCCTGCACGATATGAAGCGGCGCGGCGCCGTCTATGCCAGACCGGAGCGCTACCAGGATATTCTGCTGCCGAAGAACACCGGCGCCGGCGTACTGATCGGCGGGCTCGCCTTTGTGTTCGGCTTTTCCGTGGTCTGGCATATCTGGTGGGCGGCGGCCGGCGCGCTGCTGGCGATACTGGCCACCGTCGCGGCGCGCAGTTTTTGCGACAGGACCGAATTCGTCCTGCCCGCCAGCGAAGTGCAGGCAATCGAGGATGGACGCTTCGAGAACCTCGCCAGGGGGGGAGCGCTGTGAGCGCCGCCGCTGTGCTGCCGGAAGCCGGTGCCTATGAGCAGCGGGCGCTCGGCTTCTGGCTCTACCTGATGAGCGACGCCATTATCTTTGCGCTACTGTTCGCCACCTATCTGGTGATGGCCGGCAACACCGCGGGCGGGCCGGGCGGCGGCGACCTGTTCAGCCTGTCCCATACCTTCGCCGAAACCCTGCTGCTGCTGACCAGCAGCCTCACCTTCGGCTTGGCGTCGCTGGCGCTGGATGCCGGCAAACGCTCCCTCCTCCTGGCCTGGCTGGCGGTCACCTTTGCGCTGGGCCTGGGTTTCGTGGCGATGGAAGTCAGCGAGTTCCAGGGCATGGTCGCCCGGGGTGCGGGGCCGGATCGCAGCGGATTCCTGTCCGCCTTTTTTACCCTGGTGGGCACCCACGGGCTGCACGTGAGCGCGGGGCTGGTTTTTATCCTGGTGATGATCGCCCAGGTGGCCGCAAAAGGATTGAGCCGGCCGGTGGCTTCGCGCCTGGAGCGGCTCGGCTTCTTCTGGCATTTCCTGGATATCGTGTGGATCGGCATTTTTTCCGCCGTCTATCTGCCGGGGATACTGAAATGAAAAATGCCGAAGCGGCCGCCGGCCGCAAGCTGAGATCCTACCTGACCGGCTATGCGCTGGCGCTGCTGCTGACCGCCATCCCATTCGGCATCGTCGCCGCCGGTGCACTGCCCAGGGATGGCGCGTTGATCTCCATCGGCGCCGCGGCGCTGGTCCAGGTGCTGGTGCACCTGCGCTGCTTCCTCCACCTGGGGCTCCGCTCCACGCCGCCGGAGAGGATGGTGGCCATCGCCTTCGCTGCCGTCCTTATCCTGATCATGATCGGCGGCAGCCTGTGGATCATGTTCAATCTGCACTACCGGATGTGGGTCTAGCCTGCCCTCTCAATGCACCGGCCCCGACGTCGATTTGCGCGCCACCTTCGGGCAAAAAAAAGAGCCGGAGGTTTCCGGCTCAAAATAAGTCCTGTGAGTTTGCCGAATATCAATAAACAGTGCCTCTTTGACCGAACTGATCAAAAAAAGATCAATTCAACACCCGATATCCGCGACCGCGCAGACAGTTTTTGGTGACGCGGGTCGCCTCGACATTGGCACTGGTGACGCCGGAAACGCCCCCCAGCAGCGCCCCGGCACCGGCGCCAGCGGCCGCGGCACTGCTGCTGTCGCCAATAATCGCGCCCAGGGCACCGCCCAGCAATGCACCGCCGGCAGCGCGGGTCACGCCCCTGCGCCCCTCATCGGCGCGGGCCGCATAGGACAGCCCCTTACAGTCCGCCAGATCCGCCTGGTACTGACGCATATTTACGCCGTAGGTATCGATGATAATACCGCCGGCCCCGGGCACCTGCTCCGGCTGCGTGGCACAGCCGACTGTCAGCGCAGCGCAGAGCCCCATCACTGCTACTCCAGACTTCATCTAACACTCCTCTCAACCCATCTCGGCGCGAGCAAAGTACGCGCCGCAAAATGTCGCCTTGTTCCTCATTAGGTTTAGCTGCCGGTGGAAGCTGGCGCCAGTTGGCGGGAGAAAAAATTGTGACTGCACAGACGCAGTAAGGGAGGGAAATCTCCATGTAGGAGCGGCCGGACCGCTCCTACAGAGGGGACAGTGCAATCAGGAAGCGGTGGCAGCCAGCTCGGCCCCGCCGTCGCTGTCGGCAAAGCGGCCCAGCAACTGCTGCCAGCGCTCGTGCACCTGGGCGAACTTCTGCTCGCGCACATGGCCATAGCCGCGCACCTGCAGCGGCAGCGCCAGCAGTTCCTGCGCAACAGAATAGTTATCGCCGTTCAGCTGTGCGGCGACGGCGTTGACCGCCCTGTCCACCTGCCGCGCCCAATCGCGCTCGGCGCGCCGCTCCCGGGTATAGCCGAACAGGTCGAAGACGGTGCCGCGCAGCACCTTGCCTTTCGCCAGCAGCGGCATCAGCCTGCCCATCCAGGGGCCGAACTGCATTTTCTTCACGCGGCCGCTGCCGTCCGGGCGTGCAATGACCGGCGGCGCCATATGGAATTTCAGCTTGTAGTCGCCGGTAAAGGTCTCCTTGAGCTGGCGCTGGAAATCCTCGCCGCTGTAGAGGCGCGCCACCTCGTACTCGTCCTTGTAGGCCATGGCCTTGTGGAGGCTGTTGGCGGCGGCGCGGGTCAGGCTGCCGTCGCCATTCGCCAGGGCTTTTTCCGCAGCCTGCAAACGCTCGATGCTGCGGGAGAAATGGCGCGCATAGGCGGCGCTCTGGTACCGGGTCAGCTCGGCAGTCAGTCGCGCAACCAGCTGCTGGACAGATTCCTGCGGCTCGACCAGCTTCACCGGCTGCGCCGGCACAGCCAGCTGCTCCACCGCTTTCGGGTTCACCGCCAGCAGACGACCCGCGCGAAAAGCGCGCAGGTTGTTCTCCACCGCCACGCCGTTCAGTTCTATGGCCCGCTCCAGGGCCGCCTCGCCGATCGGCAGCAGGCCCTTCTGGCAGGCGTAGCCCATGATCATCAGGTTGCTGGCGACGGTGTCGCCGAATAGCGCCTGGGCGTATTTGTTCGCGTCGAAGGCGAAATACTCGGCGCACAGGGATTCGATGCTCTGCTGGGTCGCGTCCGCCGGGAATGCCAGTTCGTTGTCGCGGATAAACGCGGCCACCGGCACCTCTGCGGTGTTGACCAGCGCGCGCATTTTTCCTTCGGCGAATTTCGGTCTCTGGCCGGCGGCGGTCACCATATCGCAGCCCAGCAACAGTTCCGCCGCGCCGTCGCGGATGCGCGCGGTGGTGATGGATTCCGGGCGCGCGCCGACTTTTACATGCGCCACCACGGCGCCGTTCTTCTGCGACAGGCCGGTGAAATACAGGGTGGTGCTGCCCTTCTCCTCCAGGTGTGCGGCCATGCCCAGCAGCGCGGCCACGGTCAGCACGCCGCTGCCGCCGATACCCGCTACCAGGATACTGAGCGGTTTTTCCAGGTTCGCCACAGGAGCAGAAGGCAGGCCGGCGATGGCCACATCCAGCGCGTCCGCCAGTGACTGCACCGGCGGCTTCTTCAGCTCGCCGCCCTCGACAGAAACGAAGCTCGGGCAGAAGCCGTCGGCGCAGCGCATGTCCTTGTTGCAGCTGGACTGGTTTACCTGGCGCTTGCGCCCGTACTCAGTTTCCAGCGGCTCCACCGCGATACAGCTGGACTGCACGCTGCAGTCGCCGCAGCCCTCGCAGACCCGGTGGTTGATCAGCAGCCGCCTGGGCGGATCCACCATCTGCTTTTTCTTGCGCCGGCGGCGCTTCTCCGCCGCGCACACCTGCTCGTAGATGATCGCGGTCACGCCTTCGGTTTCGCGCAGGCGGCGCTGCACCGCATCCAGTTCCGAGCGCGGCAGTATCTCCACCGCGGCCGGCAATTGGCCGCGGTTCTTCAGCCAGTGATCCGGGTTTTCGCTCAGCAGTATCACCTCGCGCACGCCCTCGGCCAGCAGCTGCGCCGCCAGGCTGGGCGCGGTCACCTCGCCGTCGGCGGGCTGGCCGCCGGTCATGGCCACGGCGTCGTTGAGCAGAATCTTGTAGGTGATATTGACCTTGCTCGCCACCGCCTGGCGGATCGCCAGCAGGCCCGAGTGGTTGTAGGTGCCGTCGCCCATATTCTGGAAAATATGGCCGGCACTGGAGAAGCGGTGCAGCCCCACCCAGTGGGCGCCCTCGCCGCCCATATGGGAATAGGTATCGGTGCGCAGGCCCTTGCCCAGGGCCATGATATGGCAGCCGATACCGGCACTGCCGATACTGCCCTCCGGCAGTTTGGTGGAGGTGTTGTGCGGGCAGCCGGCACAGAAAACCGGTTCCCGGGCGAGCAGGCCCTCAGCCTTCGCCGGCACATTGCCGCCGAGCTTTTCCGCCAGCGGGATTATTTTCTCGGCCAGCTCTGTATCCGCCAGCCAGCGGGCGATGGCCACCGCCACCCGATCCGGGCCAAAGCCCCAGATGGCCGGCAGCAGGTCGTCGCCGTTCAGGTCCTTCTTGCCCACCACTTTCGGGCGCGCGCCGTCGGCCCAGCCGTAGAGCAGTTTTTTCAGCTGGTCTTCCACCAGCGGGCGCTTCTCCTCGACGACGAGCAGTCGCTCCATGCCCTCGGCGAACTGGCTCATGCCCACCGGTTCCAGCGGCCAGCTCATGGCCACCTTGTAGATGGAGATACCGGCGCCCCGCAAGTCGCGCTCGCTCAGGTTCAGCAGTTCCAGTGCCTCGAGCAGATCGCCGTGGGCCTTGCCCACGGTGACTATGCCCAGTCGTTTCCGCGGGGCGGAAACGATAATTTTGTCGAGTTGGTTGGCGTGCGCGAATGCCATTGCCGCCGGCAGGCGCTCCTCCAGCATGCGCCGTTCGTATTCGAGACGCTCGGCGGGCCAGTTCAGGTGCGGGTCGTAGTTCAGGCCGTGGGGCGGAATCGGGAAATCCGCCGGGACGGTGAATTGCGGCAGCGGCGGCACCATTATGGAAGCGCCAGCTTCCACAGTCTCGGTGATCGTCTTGAAGCCGACCCAGAGGCCGGAGAAGCGCGACAGGGCGATACCGGCCAGGCCCAGGGTCAGGTACTCGTCGATGGTGGCCGGGAACAGCAGCGGCATCATCACCGACTCGAAGATCTGGTCGGTGTTGTGGGAGAACATCGAGGACTCGGCGGTGTGGTCGTCGCCGCACAGGGCCAGCACGCCGCCGAGCCTGGAGGTGCCCTGGACATTGGCCTGGCGGAAGACGTCGGCACTGCGGTCGACGCCGTGGCCCTTGCCGTACCAGATGGAGAAGACGCCCTCCCTGGTAGCCTGTTCCCGGTAGTGGTCCAGCAGCTGGGTGCCCCAGATATTGGTCGCCCCCAGGTCCTCGTTGATGCCCGGTTCGAAGTGGATATCCCGTTCGGCCAGCAGCTTCTTGTGCCGCCACAGGGCCTGGTCGTAGCCGCCCAGGGGCGAGCCGCGGTAGCCGGAGATAAAGCCGGCGGTGTTGTGCCCGTCCCGTTCGTCCATCTGCTTCTGCATAATAGGCAGACGCACCAGTGCGTCTATGCCAGTCAGAAAGACGCGGCCGGCATCGCGGGTAAATGCGGCCTTCAGGGAATATTCACTATCGAAGCCCAGTTCCTGATCCTTCTCGACCATCGCCATGGGTACCACCTCGCCAAATCGGTCGTTATTGGTTTTTTATTTGCCGGTAAAATTAACACCGGCCGGCGAAGTGGGTCATACCAAAATAGGCATTGATAAGGCATAATGCCGGCACAAGTCACCAAAGACTGGCTGGTACTGGCAACGAATCACTCAATCGGCACCATTTTGGGGAATGCAAGTCAAAGTGCGGCTGACGCCTGTTTCCCCGTTACGGCCGCCCGCCGGCAGTCCGAGCCACCGCAACTATAGTTGGCCGCGAGCCTGGTGCAATCACCTAAAGATGAGACATGGAATAGAACAATGGCCTACATGCTGGATGCCATCGATAAAAAGATCCTGGAGATACTGCAGCAGGACGCCACCATCCCCAATATCGAACTGGCGGAGAAGGTCTGCCTGTCCCCCTCCCCTTGCTCCCGCCGGGTGAAGAACCTGCACGAACAGGGCTTTATCAAGCGCGCGGTGACCCTGCTGGAACCGGAGAAGGTGGGCCTGCCGGTGAGCGTGTTTATCCAGGTGACCCTGAACCACCAGGTGAAGAAGGAGCTGCAGGATTTCGAGTCGGTGATCGGCCAGTGGCCTGAGGTAATGGAGTGCTACCTGATGACCGGCGACTTCGACTACCTGCTGCGCGTCGTGGTGCCGAACCTGCAGGCCTACCAGGAATTCCTCGACAAGAAGCTCACCGAGCTGCCGGGTATCGACCATATCAAGAGCAGCTTCTCGCTGAAGCAGGTGCGCTACCGGACCGAGTTGCCGCTGGATCAGTTACTGGAAAAGTAAGCGCCGGGCCGCAACCGGCCGCTATTCGGGCGCGCGGCGGCACTGGTATTGTCGGCTTTCAGGGTTCTGATGCCGATCCGCATGGGCGAACCTTGTATTCGCCCATGTCCGGGTTGATCCCTGTAGCCAATTCGGTGGCGGCCCGCCCAGGTTGGGCTGAATTCCATGAAGCCCAACTGGACCGCGCCACGAACGTTGGGTTTCGCGGGGCCCAGCCCAACCCACGCCCTTCCAATCAGGCCGTCAGCGGCAATTTTTCCGGCCGCCTTTCTACCAGGTTACTGACAAATCCGGCGAACAGGATGCCCAGTAACAGCAACCACAGATAGATCTGCGAATTGTCATCGCTGGACGGCTGCTCCACCTGCTCCAGCTTCTGGCCGCTGACCTGCTGGGTCGGCGCTGCTGCAGCGACATTTTCGAGAACCTGCCCGTTGGCCAGGGGGGCCAGGCCGAAGCCGACCGCCTGTTCGCTGACGAATTCCTTGAATTTCTCGTTGTCGGTGGCCACGTCGAATTCTTTTACCAGTTCCGCGTAGGTCTCCACCATCTTCTTCAGCGTTTCGGCGTCCGCTTGCCAGTAGCCCTTGCGCACCGCCTCCAGCATGCGCTCCAGCATCTGCGCCAGGGCCTCGGCGTTGTGTTCCTCGAAGAATTCGCGCATGGCCATCTGGTATTTGTCATCCACGTAGACCTCGAACATTTCCTGCCACTGGTCGTCGCGGATCGCCTCCGGGGTCATCACTTCCCAGCCCCACATATTGTTGACCCGGTCCAGGATGGCGGTGGCGCCGGCGTAGCCGGATTCCTGCATCGCCTGGATCCAGCGCGGGTGGAAGTAGCGGCTGCGTATCTCCCGGTTGATAAACTCGTCCAGGGTCTGGGCCTTGATACTGTCCCTGCGGCGCAGGTTGGACACGTACATCTCCGGCGTCGCGCCGTCCAGGTTGCGCACTGCCAGGCCGATACCACCGAAGTACTGGAAGGGATCGTCGTTGGTCATCAACGCGTAGAGATTGGTGGAGCGCGAGAAGATCACGCCGTCGGTGCCGGACAGTACCTTGCCATACAATCCGGACTCCCTCTGATCCTCACTCCAGCGCGACTCGTCCACACCGTAGGCGAAGCCCATGCGGCGCATATACAGATCCGCCAGCTTGTCGTCGGTCTCCCAGGAATCCGATGCGAGGCTGGCGCCGTTCAGGCCGGTGCCGTAGTTGCCGGTTTCGTTGGAGAAGATGCGCACCGAGGACAGGTATCGGGCGTCCTCCTCGCTCTTGCCCTCCTGCAGGAGTTCCTGCTGCAGGGCCTGGGCGTGGCGGTAGACGAAGTTATTGTCCTCCTTCATCTGCGCCACCTTGTCGATGGCCTCGGCCAGCCACAGCATCACGTTGGGGAAGGCATCCCGGTAGAGACCGGTCGCGGAGATGACCACGTCGACGCGCGGGCGCTTCAGTTCTGAATAGGGAATCACTTCTGTGCCCACAACGTTGCCCTGCTGGTTCCACTTGGGTTTCAGGCCCAGGGCGTGGAGTATCTGCGCCTCCAGCGCGCCCTGGTGGCGCATGGTCTCCAGGGACCAGAGGGAGAAGGCCAGTTTGTCCGGGAAGCGGCCGTGTTTGGCGCGGTAGTCGGCGATGGTCTGGTCCATCAGCTGCACACCCGCCTCGTAGGCCTCCTTCGACGGCACCTTGGCCGGATTAAAACCGATCAGGTTGCGGCCGGTGGGCACCGCCTGCGGGTTGCGGATAGGATCGCCGCCGTGGCTGACCGGGATATACCCGCCTTCGAGGGCCAGCATCAGGTTCTGCAGCTCGGCGATATCGGCGAAATTGTCCGAATATTCGCGGCCGGTCTGCAGCTGGTGGCTGAGACCTTCCGGCAATTCCTTGCCGGACAGTTCCCCGGATAAATAGGCGCTCAAAAGCTGGTAGCCGGGCTGGGCCTCCAGCGCCGCCACATTGCGCTCATCGCGGGTCTGCTCCTCTGGCAGGCTCAGGCCGTTTTCCTTCTCGTATGCGCCGGCGGCGGTCATAAAGTCCTCGCCCAGCATCTGCAGCATGGTGCTGGTCAGGTGCTCGGACCTGGGCAATTCTCCGAAGCGGTGAATGCCCAGCGGCTGGCTCATATCCGCCAGCTGGGTCAGGTAGTCCTGCAGGTGGCTGAGCCGCCTGTCGAAGTCCGCGGTCAGTTCCTCCTTCGACAACTCCAGGTCCCTGAGCATATTCAGCGTTTCCGCCAGGGCTACGATACTGTCGCGGGTGTTCTGCTTCGTCTGCCCCTCCTCCAGCAACAGGTAGTTGCCCATCAGTTCGGACAGCTCCGCCACCTCGGCGTAGAGGCCGGCCTTGGCGAAACCCGGGGTCAGGTGGCTGATCATGGTGGCGCGGCCGCGGCGCTTGGCCTGCATCGCCTCGCCGACGTTGTCGATGATGTAGGGGTAGAAGACCGGGATATTGCCGATGGCAAGGCTTGGTGCGTCGTACACCGACAGGCCGCGCTCCTTGCCGGTCAGCCACTCCTGGGAGCCGTGAGTGCCCAGGTGGATATAGGCATCGGCGCCGAAGGTCTGGCGCGCGTAGAGATAGACCGCCAGGTAGGCGTGGTTTACCGGGGTTTTCATATCGTGGTACAGGGATGCGTGATCCCTAGCGTTGTCCGCGCGCACGCCCTGGGGCAGGACTATCAGGTTGCCGAGTGTCATGCGCGGGATCACGAAGGCCGGCTCGCCGCCGTGTTCCGCCAGCATGGCGTTGTCTTCGGGCGCACCCCAGCGCTCGACGATAGGATCGCGCACACTGGCAGGCAGTGACTCAAACCACCGCTGGTAGGTGGACAGCGGCATCCAGTCCGCCAGGCCCTTGTCGATCAACGCGGAACTGTCCTCGCGCCGGTAGTAGGGGCGCAGCAGCTGGCCGGCCCAGTCGATCAGGGTCCTGGAGTCCTGCAGCTCGATGCGGTAGCCACGCGTTTTCATCTCTTTGGCGATGGACTCGATCGAGGAAGGCACGTCGAGGAAAGCAGCTCCGATATTTTTTTCGCCGGGAGGATAGTTCCAGATAAAGGTGGCCACTTTCTTCTCGGCGTTCGGCTTGTGGGCCAGACTGGCGTGATTCCAGGCGCGCTCCACCAGGGCGTTCATCTGCTCCGGCATTACCCGCTTGACGCCCTTGTCATTGGCCGCGATCAGCACCGGGTCTATGCTGCCGGTATCCTCCGGCATCACCAGGAAAAAGGGGGTCAGCGACGGGGATACGCCGCTGTTGTCGGCCAGGTAGGCGTCTTCGCCGCCCTCTGTGTAGTTGAGCGCGTGAATTACCGGCACACCCAGTTTTTCGAACTCCGCGCGGCGCTTTGCCACATAGTGCAGCGAGCGGTAGTTGACGATCAGGTCGACGCGGGTCTGGTTGTTGTCGTCCTGCAGCAGTTGCGGATAGCTGAGCGGCAGATCCTCCCCCTCGAAGAAGAAGCCGAACGCCTTTGCGCCCTTTGCTTCCAGGCCCTCGAGCAGCGTGTCCACCACCTGCTGCTGTTCGTAGTCGACCACGGAGCGGTGAATGGCCACCGCGATTACCGGCTGCTTCTCTCCGGCTTCCAGCCAGTCATAAAAAGCATTTTCTTTGTCTGTGACCATGTCCGCGTAGCGCGGGTGATAGAGTCCGACATCGGGTACCTCGATCGGTGCAGGCACTGATGCGTCGGACAGGTCGAACACCTGCGACGACAGGTACAGCGTCAGGTTGCGGTAGTTCCTGCGCCCGGCGTTATTGAAATAGCTGCCGACGGCCTGGTGCTGTTCATCGCCCAGCCCCTGGTTCATGGATTCGTTATCCAGGTCGCCCAGGGAAATCACCGGCACCTGCGGGTACTTGGCCAGCAGCGGCTGGTACCTGGCGAGCATAAACTGGGACAGGGCCGGATTGATGCCGTCGAGCATAATCAGGCCGGCGGAGGCCCAGGCCTGCTCTATTTCTTCCTCGCTCTTGCCCTTACTGTTGAACACCTCCAGCGCAAAGGGCTGGTCGGCGGCCAACTCGGTCAACAGGTCGCCCTTGGCTTCGGCCGTGTGGCTGGACATCATCAGCAGCACTTTGGGCTTCTCTTCCGCCTGCGCCAGTGCAACCACAAACAGCCCCAGCAGTAGGGTGTGCCATGCGCACCATATGAAAGCCAATGCGCCGCCCCGGGATTTATGGTGTGCAGGGCGCACCCTACGATGGCAATCGACAAATGTACTCATTTGTTATTTCCCCCTGCAGCCTGGTCACTTTCTTCCGGCACATATACCAGGCTGCCGTCGGCCATCTGGTAGGCGACGCCGGCGCGGGTGCCCTCGCCGGAACCGATTTCGCCGGTGGACTTGTACTGTTTGATCTCCCTGCCTTCCTTGACGATCACTTCCATATTCGGCTCGCCGGCATTCTTGATCACCGTGACCTTTTCACTGGAAAAGACGTTCAGCGGGTTCTGGGCGATGGCAATCAGCAGCGCGGCAATGATCACCAGGAACACGTCGATCAGGTTGACCGCGCTCAGTATCGGGTTGAGTTCCTCGTCTTCCTCGAGAAAGCGCATCAGGCGGCCCCCTTCAGCTTGCGGATATTGATCAGCTCAGAGGCATACCAGCGCTTCTTCACCGACGCCGGGCAGAAAGTCAGGGTGGAGATGGCCAGGCCCCAGATCACCGCGGCGAAGGCGATGATCAGGTTTTCGCTGATGCCCTGGATATTGCCGTCCGCCAGTGCGCGCAGGGCCGGACCCATCGGGATCATGGTGGCGATCAGGCCCAGCATCGGCGCTATGCGGGTGGCCATGCGCAGCATTTCCAGCTTCTTCAGCGCGAAGACCTCCAGCTCGTCGTCGCAGGCCTGGGGATTGCGCACATAGTAGTTGTGCACTTGGTAGCCGGGCAGCCACGGCACTTCCCCCTGGCTCAGGGCGCGCTGGTAGGCGATGGCGTTCCTGCGGCGCAGCAACCACAGGGACAGGAAGCGGCCGCAGGCGTAGAGGGCGTAGACAAACAGTACCAGGATCGCCAGCAGCACCGGCGCCATAAACAGGTCGGCCACGCTGGCCATCAGGTTCTCAATTGTCTGGATATTCAAGACGCACCTCGTCGGGGGGTTATTCGTATTCGTTAGACGGGAGCGCAAATTAACCAAGGGAACTCATCAGGTCAATCAAAATCTTTTTGATAACTATTATCATTTAGCTTTAAATTTAAATACGCACTCCTATAATTCGCCACTATCAGGGCCATAAGGCCACCTCCGTCGCCAATCGAATCCGACGCCAAAACAGGCAGTTAAACATCAATAAGGACATGACCATGAAACGTAACCCTCTCGCCGCAGCCCTGCTGGGCCTGTTGTCCGCCCCCAGCCTCTACGCTGAAGAAAGCACCACTGCAGCCGCCGACGAGCTGGAACTGATCGTCGTCAGCGGCCGCGCCGAAAAGCCGCTGAAGGATGTGGCCGGCAACGTCTCGGTGGTTACCGGCGACGAGATCGAAAAGCTGCAGATGAACGATATGAACCAGCTGTTCCAGTACGAGCCGGGCGTCGAGGTGACGGGCCGGGCCGGCGGCGCCCAGAACATCCTGGTGCGCGGCATGGGCGGCGACCGGGTGCTGATCGTGAAGGACGGCATGCGCATGAATGAGGGCTACGGCGCCGACGGCCTGAACGACGTGGTCGGCCGCGGCATGATCGAGACGGACACCCTGAAGCAGGTGGAAGTGGCCAAGGGCGCCGCCTCCTCCCTGTACGGTTCCGACGCCCTGGCCGGTATCGTCGTCTTCACCACCAAGGACGCCAGCGACTACCTGGCGGAGGGCGATCAGTTGGGCGGCGCGCTGAAGACCGGCTACAACGGCCTCTCCAGCCAGGCCCACATCTCCCCTACCCTGGCCTTCCGCTCCGGCAACTTCGAGCAGTTGCTGCACCTGACCTATCGCGATGGTGAAGAGCAGCAGAACTACGACGATACCCTGGCACCCGGCGAGATAGAATCCGACAGCCTGCTGTACAAGGCCAGGTTCAACCTGGGCGGCGAGGACTTCATCAGCGTCAGCGCCGATCTCTGGAACCAGGAAACCCTGGGCGATACCGCCGATGGCCTCCTCTCCCCCTTCCGCTCCCTGGATGTCTACGGCTACAACATCGCCGCCGAAAGCTTCACCTCGGAGAAGGAAACCCGCGCCTACCAGCTGCGCTACCACAGCAAAACGGCCACGCCCATCTACGACCAGTTGAATGTCAGCCTGTACCAGAACAGGACGGAACAGACCGACGAGCAGTACGCCCAGCTGGACATCAACGCGCCCGTGTTCGGCGTGATGGAACTGCGCGATATGTGGGAGACAGGCGTTTACGCCCAGGACACCCGCGGCCTGCTGTCCAACGCCTTCAAGGCACTGAATGAACAGCACACCCTGGGCTACGGCCTCGACCTGGAAACCACCGAGAGCAGCCGCACCGTGCGCGAGTTCCGCCAGGCCCTGCCCACCCGCGCTACCGAAATCCAGGTCACCCGCGACCAGACCACGGACAAATTCCCGGAGAACGACGTGGCCCGCGCCGGCCTCTTCCTGAACGACGAGATGACCTTAGCCGGCGGCGACCTGACCGTAACGCCGGGCCTGCGCTACGACTGGTACGAGATGGACCCCAACGGCGCCCTCAAGTCCGACGGTGCGCCCTACGTCACGATCGAGGAGAGCAATGTCTCCTTCAACCTGGGCAGCCTCTACCGGATCAACCCGCGCCTGACCGCCTTTGCCCAGTACGGCCAGGGCTTCAAGGTTCCGGCCTACGACCTGGCGTATCTGGAGCACTCGCTGTCCTTCCCCGGCTACGCCTACGAAGTGATACCGGCGGACGATCTTTCGCCGGAAACCAGCGACACCTTCGAGCTGGGTCTGCGCGGCCACGTCGGGGATTTCGCCTTCAGCTCCGCGGTATTCCACACCAGTTACGACGACTTCCTGGAGGCCGGGCTGATCGACAGCGAACTGCAGTTCGACGGCGACGGCAACGTCGTCGGTGTTTCCGAGACCTACCAGTACCGGAATATCGACTCGGTCACCATCAAGGGCATGGAAGCGAGCGTCACATGGTACCTGACCCCGGCCCTGGAGTTCTTCGCCAGCGCCAGCTACCAGCGCGGCGAGAACGACACCACCGGCGAGTACCTGCGCTCCGTCAGCCCGCTGTCCGGCGTGGTGGGTGCCGCCTACAGCGGCGACCAGCTCTCCAGCCAGCTGCTGCTGCGCTGGGCCGAGCGCATGGACCGCGTCAACGAGGGCGAGACCGAAGTGGCCGGCTTCGGTGCCGTGGACTGGGTGCTGGGCTACCAGGCGCTGGAGCAGCTGTCCTTCAACCTGGCGGTCAACAACCTGCTGGACAAGGAGTATGTGCCCTACGTCAATGTCGCCGGCCGCGATGCGGGCAGCGATCTGTCGGTAAGCTCCGCCGCGGGCCGCACCTTCTCCGCTTCGGTGAAGTACGAGTTCTGATCGGGGCCCGTAGGGGTGCGCCGTTCGCAGCGAAGAAGCTTAACCCTGCCTCCGAGCTGGTGTGGTGCGCACGGCGCACCCTACGGAACCTTAAAAAGGCCGCGCTGCATTTGCACCGCGGCTTTTTTGTTGGCACTTTCTGCCTACTGGTAATATCAAGCGCACAGCAGGTCAGAATAAGGCTAATAATCATGCACCTCTTCCGAAACTTCGCATTCCTGTTCCTCGCCCTCGTCTCCTGGAATATCCAGGCCGCGACCCTGGTACACAATTTCACCGGCTACCAGGCGACGGAAACCCGCCTCGATAAATTCAACGTCCTGGTGTTCGATCGGGGCAGAGTGCTCGCCACCGGCGACTACGCAGCACTCAGCCGGCGCTACCCTAAGGCCGACAAAATCGACGCCGGCGGCCGGACACTGCTGCCCGGCTTGATCGACGCCCACGGCCACGTCCTCGGCCTGGGGAGACTGCAGCAACAGCTGGAGCTGCGCGACCTGGATCTCGCGCAGACACTGCAGGCCACCCGGCGCTTTTCGGAGGATCTGGAACCGGGCGAGTGGCTGCTCGGCCGCGGCTGGAACCAGGTGCTCTGGCCCGGGAAAGAATTCCCGACCCGGGCACAACTCGACGCCCTGGAGATCGACAACCCCATCTGGCTGCGCCGAATCGACGGCCACGCCGGCTGGGCCAACTCCGCCGCGCTGAAACGCGCCGCTATCGACAGCAACACCAAAGCACCGGGCGGTGGCGAAATACTTCGCGGGGAAAACGGCGAGCCCAGCGGCGTGCTGATCGACAACGCCATGGCTTTGCTGGAGAAAGCCATCCCTGCACCGGATCTGCAGCAGGACAAGGAGTCGCTGCAGGCCGCCTTCGAACTGGCTCTGTCGCTGGGGCTCACTGGCGTGCACGACGCGGGCATAGACGCGCAGACACTGCGCGCCTACCGCCAGCTGGCCGAGGAGAAGGCCATTCCGCTGCGCGTCTACCCGATGATTTCGGTGGACATCGACAATCTCGCGAAAACGCTTGAGGCCGGCCATATAGGCTCGCCCTCGGAGCGCCTCTACGTGCGCAGCATCAAGCTGTCCGCCGACGGCGCCCTGGGCAGCCGCGGTGCGGCGCTGCTGGAGCCCTATCGCGACCGCCCCGGGCAAAAGGGCCTGCTGCTGTACCCGGAAAGTGAAATCCTGTCCCTGCTGCAGCTCGCCACCGATAACGGCTTCCAGGTGAACGTGCACGCGATAGGCGACAGGGCCAACCATATAGTGCTGGACCACCTGGAAACCCTGCACGGGGAAAAAGACCAGAAGCCTTTCCGCCACCGGGTGGAGCACGCCCAGGTCCTGACGCCGGAGGATATTCCCCGCTTCGTCGACCTGAACCTGATCGCGTCCATGCAGCCCACCCACGCCACCAGCGACAAGAATATGGCCGGCGACCGCCTGGGCGAGGCGCGACTGGCCGGCGCCTATGCCTGGCGGATCTTCCTGGAACAGGGCACGCGCATCGCCGGCGGTTCCGACTTTCCGGTGGAACCGGCCAATCCCCTGTTCGGCATCCACGCCGCAGTGACCCGCCGCGACCGCGGGGGTGAACCGGCGAAGGGCTGGCGCAGCGACGAGGCCATGACGCTGGAGCAGGCCCTGCGCGCCTTCACCCTCGACGCCGCCTATGCCAGCCACCAGGAAAAAGTGATCGGCAGCCTGGAACCGGGCAAGTTCGCGGACTTTATTCTGCTGGATCGGAATATCTTCGGGATAGACCCGCAGGAAATCTGGAAGGCCAGGGTGATGGAAACCTGGGTGGAGGGGAGAAGGGTTTACACGCGATCGGAATAATCAGCGCCGGAACAGATTGATGATCACACTGAGCAGGATGCTCAGGACAATCATCGACACTATCGGGAAGTAGAAGCGGCTGCGTCCGGATTCGATACGGATATCCCCCGGCAGGCGCCCGAACCAGCTGAACAGCCCCGGGAAAAAGTGCAGCAGCACACCGGCGGCGAACAGCAGGCAGCCGGCGATAATCAGCCATTTCGACATGGCTTCATGTCCTCTACACCGGAATTTACTCTCTCATTGTAGGAGCGGCGGGGCGGCGTCCGCCGCTCCTACAGTGTCAGGTCAGACTATTCCTTAACGGCAACCGTAGTCGCCTTTTTCTCCGGCACCGGGAAACCGCGATCGCGCATCAGTGCATCGATCCTGGCATCGCGGCCGCGGAAGGCTCGGTAGGCGTCGGCCGGATCCACCGCGTTGCGCGGCGCAAACAGGTGTTTCACCAGCTTGGCAGCCACTTCCCTATCGTAGAAACCGCCCTCGGCCTCGGCGAAGGCTTCCGCGGCATCGGAGGTCAGCACGTCCGCCCACAGGTAACCGTAGTAAGCGGTGGCGTAGCCCTCGCCGGAGAAGACGTGGCCGAAGTGCGGCGTGCGGTGGCGCATCACCAGCTCCTTCGGCATGCCCAGTTCGGCCAGGGTTTCGCGCTCGAACTTGTCCGGGTCGATACCTTCCGGATCGGTGGTGTGCAGCTTCATATCGATCAGCGCGGAGGCCAGGTACTCGGTGGTGGCAAAGCCCTGGTTGAAGGTGGCGGCCTTCTTGATCTTGGCCACCAGTTCCGCCGGGATCGGCTCACCGGTCTTGTAGTGCACCAGGTAGTTGTCGATCACCGCGTCGGTGGACAGCCAGCGCTCCAGCAGCTGGGACTGGAACTCGGTGTAGTCGCGCACGCCGTCGTTCAATGTCGGGTAGGACACATTGGAGGCGAGGAAGTGCAGCGCGTGGCCGAACTCGTGGAAGAAGGTCTCCGCATCGTCCCAGCTCACCAGTACCGGCTCGCCGGTCGCGCCCTTGATAAAGTTGGAGTTGTTGGAGGCCAGCACCGTCTTCTTGCCGTCGAAGGTGGTGTGGTCGCGGTACATGGTGGCCCAGGCGCCGGAGCGCTTGCCGGAGCGCGCAAACGGATCCAGGTACCAGAGGCCGATGTGCTCACCACTGGTCTTGTCCTTCACTTCCCAGACTTTCACGTCCTCGTGGAAGGCCGGCACAGTGCCGGCCTTCACCGGCGTGAAGGTGAAGTTGAACAGCTCGCCGGCGACGAAGAACATGGCCTCGCGCAGCTTGTCCAGCTGCAGGTACTGCTTCACTTCGTCGGAGTTCAGGTCGTACTTGGCCACGCGCACCTTTTCCGCGTAGTAGCGGTAGTCCCAGGGCTCGATGGTGATATCCGCACCCTCGGCATCGGCCACCGCCTGCATATCCGCAACCTCTTCCTTCACCCGTGCGACAGCGGCCGGCCATACGGCCTCCATCAGCCCCATGGCGTTTTCCGGCGTCTTGGCCATGCGGTCCTGCAGGCGCCACTCGGCGTAGTTGTCGAAACCGAGCAGGCCGACGCGCTCGTCGCGCAGCTTGAGGATTTCGACAATGATCGCGTTGTTGTCGTGCTCGTCGCCGTTGTCGCCGCGGCTGTAGTAGTTGGTCCAGACCTGTTTGCGCAGTTCCCGGTTGTCGGAGTAGGTCAGGAAGGGATCCATGGATGAGCGGGTGTTGGTGATCGCGTATTTGCCCTTCTGGCCCTTCTCCTCGGCCAGCGCCGCCGCCGCGGCGACGAAGGACTCCGGTAGGCCGGCGAGCTGCTCCTCGGTCAGGAAGATATCGTAACCCTCCTCATCCGCCAGCACATTGTTGGAGAACTCTGTGTACAGCTCGGCCAGGCGCTGGTTGATGGCCGCATAACGCTCCTTGGCCTCGCCCTTCAGGGTCGCGCCGTTGATCGCGAACTCGGTGTAAATCAGTTCCACCACACGCTTCTGCTCGGCGTTCAGGTCGGACTCATTGCGCTGCTCGTAGACCGCCTTGATGCGCTGGAACAGCTTGTCGTTCTGGGTGATCTTGGACTGGAAGTCGGCCAGCTTCGGCGCCATCTCCCGGTAGACCTCGCGGAATTCCGGTGTGGACAGGTTGCTGTTCCAGACGTTGCCGTAGGCGAACACCCGATCCAGGGTGCTGCCGGCGCGCTCATATTCCGCAATGGTATTGGCAAAGGTCGGCGCCTCCGGATTGCCGGCGATGGCTTCGACTTCGGCCAGGGCCTCCGCCATGGCCGCTTCCAGCGCGGGCTTGAAGTGCTCCACTTTGATCTTGTCAAAGGCCGGCACACCGCCATAGGGGCCCGTCCACTCCGCCAGCAGCGGATTCTTCTCCGTGGCGACTGAGCTGGCGGCCTCGGTGCCCACCTGCTGGACCTGTGCACTCTCCTGTGCCGCCTGTCCCTGCCCGGCCTCTTTGCTGCATCCGGCGGCGGCCAGGGCGGCGGCGACGGACAGCGCGATCAATGTCTGGCGCATAGGTTCTCTCCTGTTCAAATACTTTCTTATGAAACTATTAAACGCCCGAGTTTAACCCCAGTCGCCCCGCCGCCGCCAATCCCCGCTTCACAGTCCGGCCCGGGCATCGACAGGTAGAGGGATTTTCGCGACAGACGCCCAGCCCTGGTTAACCACCGAATTTGCAATGAAGTTGGCTACTGGTTGGGATCGATTAATATGATAACGACTTTTTAAGTGTATTCTTTTAATCAGTACCGTGACGAACACGAGGATCTTCCGGGCCCACAAGTCGGAGGCAAGAGGCCGCCACCTCTCAGTGGACCCGTTTGGTGACCGTATTCACAGGTGAGGTTCTGGAAATACTGCGGCGAGTGGTCCGCGCTTTGGGCGGGCGAACACAAGGTTCGTTCCAGCCACTCCAGGTATTCGCGGCGCCTTCGGCCCCTACAGATCAGGACCGGTGCTATACGGCCGGCCCTCGCTGGCATCCGGAATGGAGTCTACTGGCGCAAGTCTTCGACTATGGTGCCGGCGCGGCGCAGTTCTTCCTCGTGGCCCTCCTCGCGCCAGGGCTCCCTGATGGCGTCGGCAACCCACTCCTGCATTGGCGGCAGCTCCAGCAGGCGCGAGACATAGGCACTGGCGGTATCGCTCAGGGCGAGGTTGTAGCTCCTGGCCCTGATGGCCACAGGCGCGTAGAAGGCGTCCACCGCGGTAAATTCCCCGCCGGCCAGGAAGGGGCCGCCGAACAGCTGGATACCGAGGCTCCAGAGTTCGTCGATGCGCTCGATCTCCTTTTGCAGGTTGGGCGGTATCTGCGCCAGCTTCACCTTTACGCTGCAGTTCATGCTGCAGATATTGCGCAGGGCGGAGAAACCCGAGTGCATCTCCGCCGCGGCGCAACGGGCCCAGGCGCGGGGCTCCCTGTCCTCCGGCCATACCCGCTTATGGTTTTCCGCCAGGTATTCGACGATGGCCAGGGAATCCCACACGGTGGTATCTCCATCGATCAGGCAGGGCACCTGTCCGTTGGGGGAAAAGCTGCGGAATTTCTCCCAGCTACCCCCCTCCTCGAAGGTCACCAGTTGCTCCTCAAAGGGAATCTCCAACTGGCGCATCAGCACCCAGGGGCGCAGGGACCAGGAGGAGTAGTTTTTATTGGCGATAAACAGCTCGTACATGGGCACCCCCAGGGATCATTCAAGAATTGGCGAACGAACAAACCAGCCTTTCGGGCCGGCAAGAAGCAAGACCAGGTGCGGTCACCTCAGGCAGAGCGACCATCACGCAGCCACTCGGCCAGGTTGAAGGCCAACTCCAGAACCTGGTCCGCATTCAGGCGCGGGTCGCACTGGGTGCGGTAGCAGCTGGCCAGGTCCGCCTCGGAGATTTTCCAGGCGCCGCCGGTGCACTCGGTGACGTGCTGGCCGGTCATCTCCAGGTGAATGCCTCCGGGGTGTGAACCCTCGGCACGGTGCACCGCGAAGAAGTCGCGGATCTCGCGCAGTATCTTGTCGAAATCGCGGGTCTTGTAGCCGCTGCTGGCCTTGACGGTATTGCCGTGCATCGGGTCCGTGCTCCAGACCACCGAGCGCCCTTCCCCCTGCACCGCCCGCACCAGCGCCGGCAGCTTTTCGCCCAGGGTGTCGGCGCCCATGCGCGTGATCAGGGTCAGGCGGCCGGCCTCGTTGTTGGGGTTCAGCTTGTCGATCAGGCGCAGCAACTCGTCCCCGCTCATGCCCGGCCCGACCTTGACGCCGATCGGGTTCCAGACGCCGGACAGGAATTCCACATGGGCGCCGTCCAACTGGCGGGTGCGCTCGCCGATCCACAGCATATGCGCCGAGCAGTCGTACCATTTGCCGGTGAGGCTGTCGGTGCGGGTCAGGGCCTGTTCGTAATCCAGCAGCAGCGCCTCGTGGGAGGTGTAGAGCACCGTCTCGCGAATGGCCGGCGTGTTTTCGGAAGTCACCCCGCACACGGCCATAAATTCCAGCGCCTCCTGCAGCCGCTCCGCCAACTGGGCGTACTTCTCCCGCTGGGGATTGTTCTCGAGGAAGCTCAGGTTCCAGCCGTGCACCTGGTGCAGGTCGGCGAGGCCGCCCTGGGCGAAGGCGCGCAGCAAATTGAGGGTGGCCGCCGACTGATTGTAGGCAGTCAGCATGCGGCTCGGATCCGGTACCCGCGCCTCGGCGGTGAAGTCGATACCGTTGATGATGTCGCCGCGATAGCTGGGCAGTTCGACGCCGCCGATGATCTCGGTGTCCGCCGAGCGCGGCTTGGCGTACTGGCCGGCCATGCGCGCCACCTTCACCACCGGCAGGTTGCCGGCAAAGGTCAGCACCACCGCCATCTGCAGCAGCACCTTGAAAGTATCGCGGATGCGGTTGGCGTTGAAGTCGGCGAAGGACTCGGCGCAGTCGCCCCCCTGCAGCAGGAATGCCCTGCCCTCGGCCACCTGCGCCAGCTGGCGGCGCAGCTCGCGAGCCTCGGCGGCGAATACCAGTGGCGGGTAGCCGGACAATTCGCCGGTGACCCCTGCCACCTGTTCCGGGGACTGGTAACTGGGCTGCTGCTTGGCCTCGAAATTGCGCCAGCTTTCGGGGGTCCAGAATTGGGTAGGGGAATCGGGCACGGGGGTATCTACCTCAACTTCCATTTTCGGTTCTCTAGATTGACTACTTCGATTGCCTAACGGCAATTGTTGCGGGCTGCGCCCGCGGCCCCCTCCCCCAGCCCCTCCCCCGCAAGCGGGAGAGGGGAGCAAGAGGGAGCATCGCTCTGACTCTGAGACTCGCCCCGGGTCCCGAGTCCCGGGTCCCGAGTCCCGAGTCCCGAGTCCCGAGTCCCGAGTCCCGAGTCCCGAGTCCCGAGTCCCGAGATCAGAGGATGCTGGCCACCGCCTTGCAGAAGTATTCCATATTGTTCTGGCTCAGGCCGGCGATGCTGATGCGGCTGGAGTCGACCATATAGATGGAATATTCCCTCTGCAGGCGCTGCACCTGCTCGGCGGTGATGCCGAGGAAGGAGAACATGCCCTTCTGGCGCTGGATAAAGCTGAAATCACCGGCGGCGCCAGCAGCGGCCAGGCTCTCCACCAGGCCGGCGCGCAGGCCGTTGATGCGCTCGCGCATCTCGGTCAGCTCGGCCTCCCAGTTGGCCTTGAGGCCGGCGTCGGCCAGGATGGACTCGACGATGGCCGCGCCGTGGGACGGCGGCATCGAGTAGTTGCCGCGAATGACATTGAGCATCTGGCTCTGGCCCTTGTCCGCATCGGCGCCATTGTTGTAGATCACCATGGCCAGGCCGACGCGCTCGCGGTAGAGGCCGAAGTTCTTCGAGCAGGAGGCCGCCACCAGCATTTCCGGCACCGACTCCGCCATCAGGCGCAGGCCCCAGGCGTCGTCGTCCAGGCTTTCGCCGAAGCCCTGGTAGGCCATATCGATAAACGGCGTGAAGCCCTGCTTCTGCGCCATCTCCGCGATGACCTTCCACTGCTCGCGGGAGAGGTCCGCGCCACAGGGGTTGTGGCAACAGGCGTGCAGCAGCACCAGCTCGCCCTCGCCCACATTTTTCAGGGTCTCCACCATCTGGTCGAACTGCAGGCTGCTGGTGGCGCGATCGTAGTAGGGATAGGTCTTGATCTGCAGGCCCGCAAAGCCCAGCAGCGGCACGTGGTTGGCCCAGGTGGGATCGCTGACCCAGATGGTGGCGCCGGCCTTGGCGCGGTTGGTGAATTCCGCCAGCACCCGCAGGGCGCCGCAGCCACCGGGAGTCTGCGCCGAGCGCACGCGGCCGGCCTTCAGCGTCGGGTGGTCCGCACCCAGGATCAGCTCCTGCATGGCGGTGTTGAAACCGGGTGTGCCCGCCGGGCCGATATAGGCCTTGGTCTCCTCGCTCTGCAGCAGGCGGGTCTCCGCCTCCTTGACCGCCTGCAGCACCGCGGTGTGGCCGGCCTCATCCTTGTAGACGCCGACCCCAAGGTCGATCTTGTCGGGGTTCTCATCGGCGCGGTAACTGGCCAGCAGGCCCAGGATGGGGTCCGGCGGCAGGCTGCTCAGGTGCTCAAACATCGCAAAACTCCTTCTACACTATTCTTTCGCTAGTCGATCAGGCCGCGCTCGGCCCAAGCCTGGGCGCGGTCCGTCAGTTTCTCAATAATGCTGTCCAGCTGCTGGCGCTCCTCGGCACTGAGCGAGGCCATCAGGTCGTTCTCGTACTGCTGCGCCAGCGGCACGATACGCTCGTAGACGTCGCGCCCCAGCTCCGACAGGTTCAGCACCTGGCGGCGGCGGTCCGCCGGGTCCTCGCTGCGGGTAATGTAGTCATTCTTCAGCAGCGACGACACGGCGCGGCTGATGGCCACCTTGTCCATCGCCGTCTGCTCCACCAGTTCGGCGGCGGAGAGATCCGGGAAGCGCCCCAGGATCGCCATCACCCGCCAGGCGGGAATGGTCAGGTGGAAGCGCGCACCATAAGCTTGGGCAATGGCATTGCTCACCCGGTTGGACAGCACCGACAGGCGGTAGGGCAAGAATTTTTCCAGGCGCAGATCGTCGCGCGCTACGGCCGCCTCCGGCCCGTTGAGGTGGGGCGCATTGTTATCAGTCGTCATGGCTGTTCACACACCTGTTGTACTCCGGAGTTGTAATCCGGCGGTTACGCCGGCGGTTGTACCAGGTTACAAATGTAACTAACATTGGTTTCAATTGTAACCACTACTGCCGGAAATTTTCCCCGGGTAAGGCGCAGGTCATCAGACAAAATCGGTCGCGCATTATACGGCTTTGCGCGCCATTTTTGGTATCGAAAACGCGTCGCAGCGCTAATTATTTGCGCACACTGGGAAGACAGACTACCGGGCCGGCTCTTCGCCCGGAATCGAGGGGCATCAACCGACGGTGCGAGCGCATGAAAAACTGGATCAACTTCCCCCGCGTGGAGGGTGAAACCAGCCGCCAGGCCCACGCGAACTTTCCCGCCAACACCTACGAGCGGGAAATGGGCAAGGAGGGCTTCTTCGGCCCCGCCACCCACTTCTACCACCGCCACCCCCCCACCGGCTGGAGCGATTTCGAGGGCCCACTGCGCCCGCACGCCTTCGACAGCACAAGGTTGGTCCACAGCGGCAACAGCCCCTGGGACCACAAACCGATACTGCAGAACAGCGACAGCCTGGTGGCCCTGTGGACCTGCAGGGAGCCAATGGATCACCTGGTGCGCAACGCCGACGGCGACCAGTTGCTGTTCGTGCACAACGGCAGCGGCGATCTCTACTGCGACTTCGGCCACCTGCATATCCGCGACGGCGACTACATAGTGCTGCCCCGCGGCACCATGTGGCGCCTCGAGCCCTTCGACGGCGAACAACTGGAACTGCTGATGGTGGAAGCCAGCGGCGGCCACTTCCAGTTGCCGGACAAAGGCATCGTGGGTCCGCACGCGATCTTCGATCCGGCGATGCTGGATGTGCCCGGCATGGACGACAAGTTCCGCGCCCAGCAGACCGAGGACGAGTGGCAGGTGAAAGTGAAGGTGCGCCAGCAGGTCTCCACCATCACCTTCCCGTTCAATCCCCTGGACGCGGTCGGCTGGAAGGGCGACAACCTGGCGGTACGCATCAACTGGCGCGACATACGCCCACTGATGAGCCACCGCTATCACCTGCCGCCTTCGGCCCACACCACCTTCGTCGCCCGCGGTTTTGTGGTCTGCACCTTCGCCCCACGCCCGATCGAGAGCGATCCCGGCGCTCTGAAAGTGCCCTTCTTCCACAATAACGACGACTTCGACGAGCTGATCTTCTACCACCGCGGCGACTTCTTCAGCCGCGACAATATCCACCCGGGCATGCTGACCCTGCACCCCATGGGCTTCACCCACGGCCCCCATCCCAAGGCCTTCAAGGCCGGCGCCGAGCACGCCAAGAAGGAGACCGACGAGGTGGCGGTAATGATCGACAGCCGCACGCCCTGGGACATACTGCCCGACGCCATTTCAGTGGAACTGCCGGAGTACGTGGACAGCTGGAAAACCAAATAACCCGCCGCGCCTACAGGAAGAACACAGAAGAAGGATCAAAGAAAAATGAAACTAGCCTCCCTGAACAAAGGTCGCGACGGCGAACTGATCGTCGTCTCCCGCGACCTGGGCCGCTACTGCGGCGCCGCCGATATAGCCCCGACACTGCAGGCGGCACTGGACGACTGGGAAATCACCGAACCCAAGCTGCAGGCCCGATTCGATGCCCTGCAGAAGAACGAGGTCACCAGCTTCCCCTTCGACGCCGGCCAGTGTCACAGTCCCCTGCCCCGCGCCTACCACTGGGCCGACGGCAGCGCCTATGTGAACCATGTGGAACTGGTGCGCAGGGCCCGCGGCGCGGAGATGCCGGATTCCTTCTGGACGGATCCACTGATGTACCAGGGCGGCTCCGACACCTTCCTGGCCCCAACCCAGGATATCGCCATGGCCAGCGCCGACTGGGGTATCGATTTCGAGGCGGAAGTGGCGGTGATCACCGGCGATGTGCCCATGGGCACCAGCGCCGAAAAGGCGGAGGAAAGCATCCGCCTGCTGATGCTGGTCAACGACGTCTCCCTGCGCAACCTGATTCCCGGCGAACTGGCCAAGGGCTTCGGCTTCTACCAGTCCAAACCCTCCAGCGCCTTCTCCCCGGTGGCGGTGACCCCGGATGAACTGGGCCACCACTGGCGCGACGGCAAAGTGCACCTGCCACTGCACGCGGTGCTGAACGGTGCAAAGATCGGCTCCCCAAACGCCGGCGTGGACATGACCTTCAACTTCCCGCAGCTGATCGCCCACGCCGCCAGGAGCCGTCCCCTTTGCGCCGGCACCATTATCGGTTCCGGCACAGTGTCCAATGTGGACCGCGCCTCCGGCTCCTGCTGCCTGGCGGAAGTGCGCATGCTGGAAATCATCGCCGACGGCAAGCCGGGCACGCCCTTTATGCAGTTCGGCGACCACATCGAAATTGCGATGTACGATGAGAAGGATGCGGATATTTTCGGCACCATCAGCCAGCGGGTGGTGGAATACGCAAATCCGCAATAATCGGGACTCGGGACTCGGGACTCGGGACTCGGGACTCGGGACTCGGGACTCGGGACTCGGGAAAAATCGTAGGGTGGATAAGCGCTAAGCGCATCCACGCCGGGCGCATCCACGCCGGGCGCATCCACCAAATCCGACCGGCGGATGCGCTTGACGCTTATCCGCCCTACAGATTTGCAGACAAGAACAATCCGAGAAAAGGAATAACTATGGAACTACACGGCTACTTCCGCTCCTCCGCCAGCTACCGCGTGCGCATCGGCCTCAACCTGAAGGGCCTGCAGTACGACTACAAACCGGTGAATCTGCTGAAAGGTGAGCAGCGGGAAAGCGAATACCGCAAACTCCAACCCCAGGGCCTGGTGCCGGCGCTGGTGGACGGAGGCAATATCCTGACCCAGTCCCTGGCAATACTGGAGTGGCTGGACGAACAGCACCCGAAACCGGCCCTGCTGCCGGGCGATCCGCTGGCGCGCGCCAAGGTCCGCGCCCTGGCCTACAACGTCGCCTGCGATATCCAACCGATCCAGAACCTGCGTATCCTGAGATATCTGCAGTCGGAGCTGGGCGTCAGCGATGAGCAGAAAACCGGCTGGATCCGCCACTGGATCCACGAGGGCTTCAGCGCACTGGAACAGCAACTGGACCCGGCGCCCTTCGCCGCCGGCGACAAACCGGGACTCTTCGAGTGCTGCCTGATTCCGCAGATCTACAACGCCGAGCGCTTCGGCATGGATATCGCCGACTACCCGGCAATTCACCGCATCGCGCAGGCCTGCGGCGAGATACCGGCATTTGTTGAAGCGCGGCCGGAAAACCAGCCGGACAGTACACTTTAACAGCTTCAGTCCGCCTCTCGCTTCAGGGCGAGAGGCTCCTTGAAAGTGAGCGTCCGATAAGGGAACGGAATCTCGATACCCGCCTCGTCCAGCGCCTTCTTCACTGCGGTGACCACTTCTCCCGTCGACTCACGCACCGCAAACGGGGTCGAGCCGGTCCACCAGGTGACTCCGATATCGATGCTGCTCTCGCCGAAACCCTGCGGAAATACCTGTACCGGCTCGTCATCGCGCACCGTCTTGCAGGTGGCCACCGCCTTTTCGATCACCTCCACCGCCTCGGTCACATCCTCGCCGTAGGCCACGCCGGCAACAATGGTCACCCGGCGTTTCTTTCGATTGGTCAGGATTTCGCAGGGATTCTTGAATAGGTACAAATTGGGCACTATCACCAGTTCGCCGGTCATCCTGCGGATATTGGTATTGCGCACTTCCACTGCCTCCACGCGCCCAATGACGCCCTCGCACTCGATCACGTCGCCCTCTTCAAAAGGAAAGCGCCACAGAATCAGGATGCCGGCGAAGAAGTTTTCGAAAATATCCTTGAACGCAAGGCCGATGGCCACTGACAGCAGCCCCACCGCGCCCAAGGCCCTGGCCGGGGTCAAGCCGGGGAAGAGCAGCATTGCGGCGAACAACAGTCCGAGCACCCAGACGGCAATGGTAAGCAGGCGCACGAACAGGTCCTGCAGGGACTTGCGCGAAGTCGTGCGCCTGAAAAGGCGGCGGCCGAAGTGGTGGATCAGGATGACTATTATCCAGGTGATGATCAACACCATCATACTGGCAATCACAAAGGGGGTGTGGGCAAGGAAGTTGTCCCAAATCTCCCGCAGGGATTCCAACACCGTCTGTGCCGCCTCGGAGACGGGCTCCGGCGTGATTTCCTCGAGCGCAGACTTATCTTTGTCCTCCTGCTGAGCCAGGGGGAGGGATCCGGCCAGGGGAATATCAGTAACGAGCAGAGAAATATCGATCACAGGTTTTTCCCAACATTAACCGATTCCTACCCGCACACCGCTCAGTCGGGATAATCGCCAAGCCGCAGCCACTTGGTGGCTATCCATTTCTCGCCGGCCACAACCGGGCTGCCGCCGTGCAGTGTCAGGTCATCCAGCTCTCCGGCGTCGTCCACATAGGAAAAATACAGGCCATTGCCCCTGCGTGGCAGAATATCCAGGCCGATTTCCGGAAAGATGGTGGCGCCGCCGGCTTCGACATCGTTCAGGTAGATGATCAGGGTGGCGAAACGCTGGCCGCCCTTTTGCAACGCCTTTTCAAACCCCGGGGACCTGGGATCGAAATAGTCGTAGTGCGGCTTGTACTGCGCGCCCGGGAGATAGTTCAGCACCTGCAAGCCCTCGCCGCGGCTGACCGGAACAGCCAACAGATCGCTGATGCGCTGGTCGATGCGTTGAATCAGGGCGTTTTCGCCGCGATGATAATAGGTACCCGTACTGGTGCGCTGCGGGTGGATATCGCGGCTGCCGCTCTCACTGTTGATGACCCGGGATGGCTTCAGGCGCGGCCGGCTCAGCCCTATCAGCTCGTCGCACTCCCCATCGGACAACAGATTGCCAAACAGTACGAGGCACGGCCTGTCCAGCGCCACCAGGATCTGCACTTCGCGGTCGGAGGTGGTCGCGGTGTTGGTTTTCTGCTGCGCCGGGCTGAGGCTGTTTCTCCACTGCGCCGGGCTGAGGCTCTGCGAAAGGGCCGGCAGGGATTGGCGCTGCAGTCCGGCGATATACTGCTCAACCGCGCTGGAGATTCTCGGGTGGTAGCCCGCGTTGACCAGGGTGTCCACCATGACCTGCGCCTGGGTTCCCCGCCGCACGGCGTCGCGAATCCACTCCTGGAGATCCGGTTCCAGTTGCTCGAACTGCATTGCTCTGCCCTCCCTGACCTCTAGTACCGGCGCCGCTTCCCTGCGCAAATCCAGCTATCAGTATAGCCAGAGCTGAACGGCACTAAGTTAAGCAAGCAGCTGGCACAATGTAAGGCTCTGCTACGGTGGCCGCCCGGGAAATGTTTGCCGATGAGGCTTTTTCCCGGGCGGCCACCGGTAGCAGAGCCGAATCGGAACCCTTAACTTAGCGGCTTTCTAGTCAGAGCTCCCCCGCCACTTTTGCCCCACCCCTGAACCGAATTAGTGCCAGACCAGGGAGACTCCGATAGCGACCGTCAAGACGGCGACACCGAACTGCAGGGCCCCATGCAAGCGGACAAATCGCCGCGCACCGCGCAAGGGTACGCTGATGGCCAGCGACAACAGCGCCATGCCGCCGATGGAGCCGATGCCGAACAACGCCACATAACCCAGGCCCGCGAGCGGCGACTGCTCTGTGCCTATCGCCATCAGTATCAGTGCAGCGGAGCCCGCAAGCCCGTGCATCAGCCCCACGTACAAGGCCCGCGCGGGAAAGCCCCGGACATGCTCATGGTGATGCAGCTGCGGGTGCGCACCAGTTCCACGGCGGTGCGAGTGGGCGTGGAAGTGCACCGTGCCGTCGACGTGGCGATGAGTGTGAAAATGAATACGCTCGCGCCACAGCCGTCGCAACAGATCCGCCCCCAGCAGGATCAGCATGGCGCCGACAGCGGCTTCCAGCAGCTGTGCCAGCCGCTCGGGCACCACCGCATCCATGAACAGCAGCACGGAACAGGCGAGAAACAGGGTGATGGTGTGACCCAGGCCCCAGGCCGCGCCCTGCAGAAACGCCTGCCCCGCGGTGCGGCTGCGGGTCGCCAGTGCGGCTACGGCGACCACGTGGTCGGCCTCCAGCGCATGGCGCATGCCCAGCAGGAAACCCAGAACAAGGAAAGCGCTCACGATCAGGCCTCCACAGAGAAGAGTCGGGCCTGCAGCCAGTCGTACCAGGCCTGCAGGCCGTGGCCTCGGGTCGCGGAGAGCTGCAACACCTCGATATCCGGATTGACCCGGCGCGCGAAGCCGACACAGGCTTCCACATCGAAGTCCACATAGGGCAGCAGGTCGGTCTTGTTCAGGATCATCAGCGCTGCGGCGCGGAACATATGGGGATACTTGAGTGGTTTGTCCGCCCCCTCGGTCACCGAGAGAATCGCCACCTTGGCGTGCTCTCCCAGGTCGAAGAGTGCCGGGCACACCAGGTTGCCGACATTTTCGATCATCAGCAGCGATCCCTCCGCCGGCTCCAGTTCGCCCAACGCAGCCTCGATCATCGACGCCTCCAGGTGGCAGCCGGTGCCGGTATTGACCTGCACCGAGCGGCAGCCGGTGGCGCGGATGCGCTCGGCGTCGAACCGGGTTTCCTGATCGCCCTCCACCACACTGATCGGAATCGCGCCGCGCAGATCGCGGATGCTGCGCTCCAGCAGCGTGGTCTTGCCGGCTCCGGGGGAGCTGACCAGGTTTAGGGCGAGAACATTGCGCTCGCGCAGCCGGGCGCGATTGCGCTCGGCGATCGACTGGTTGTGCGCCAGCAGGTCGCGCTCCAGGTGCACCCGCTCGCTGTCGCTGAGCGCCGGCTGAGAGCGCCGCAATGCGGGGCGGCCGCCGGCCGCGATGGGTTCACCGATGGCCCTCACCCTGCCCGTGGCGGTATTGGTCAACAGGGGGCGGGCACCGCCGGAACAGCCGCAGGTGGTACACATCAGACCGACTCCTCGATTTCCATGGATTGAATCCGCAACTGGTCGCCGCCGCTGGGCGGCTCGATATTCGCGGAGCCGCAGCTGCAGTTGTCCAGCAGGCTGTACAGCGACAACGCCCGGCCGCAGTCCAGGCAGCGGCTGCAGCCGGGGCGCAGCAGGATCTCCAGTTCCGCGCCGGCGAGCGCAGTGCCGTCACTCACGGCGACAAAACAGAAACGCAGTGCCTCCGGCATCACACAGGACAGCGCCCCCACTTCCAGGGTCACCCTGCGTACCCGCGCACCGCGCGCCTCCGCGCTGCAGGTCTCGACGATACTCTGTACCAGGGAGAGTTCATGCACGGCGCCTGCTCCCGGCGCGCCGGCTTTCCAAACCGAACAGCCCCCCCCCCTCGTGGGCCGCCAGCGCCTGGCGGTAATCCAGCATCAGCGGCATGCCCATATCGGCGATCTGCAATTGTTGATGGATGCGGGGGCTCATCAGCAGATCCTCGGCAACTGCTCGCCCACCAGCATGTCGACGATGCGCTCGCCGCCGAAACCGCTGCGCATCACCACCCGCCCCGCGGGCGCGGCGGTCACTTCGCCGATCAGCGCCGCCCGGGCGCCGGCGGGATGGGCGCGCAGCGCGGCCAGCGCAGACTCCGCGCAGGAGTCCGGTACCACCGCGACCAACAGGCCCTCATTGGCGTAGTAGAGCGGATCCAGGCCGAGGATTTCCGATACGCCGCGGACCTCGTCGCGCACCGGAATCGCCGCCTCTTCCAGCTGCATGCAGACACCGGCGCTCTCGGCGAATTCGTTCAGTACCGTGGCCAGGCCGCCGCGGGTGGCGTCGCGCAGGCAGTGTACCCGGGGGCAGGCATCGAGCAGGGCGCGCACCAGCCCGTTCAGCGGCCGGGTGTCGCTCTCCACCGCCACCTGCAGGGCCAGATCCCCCCGCGCCGCGAGAATCGCCACACCGTGGTCGCCGATAAAATTGTTGACCAGGATTCTGTCGCCGGGCCGCGCGTGGGCCGCGGCTATCTCCAGTCCCGACGGAATTGCGCCGACGCCGCTGGTATTGATAAACAGCTTGTCCGCCGCGCCCCTGGGCACCACCTTGGTATCGCCGGTGACAAACTGCACCCCGGCCTCTGTTGCCGCCCGGGCCATGGAATTGACGACTCGGCGCAGATCGGCCAGGGCAAAACCCTCTTCGAGGATGACTCCGCAGGACAGGTACAGCGGCACCGCACCGCTCACCGCCAGGTCGTTGACGGTACCGTTCACCGCCAGCTCGCCGATATCGCCACCGGGAAAAAACAGCGGGTCCACCACATAGGAATCGGTGGTGAACGCCAGCCGGTCGCCTGCCGCACAGAGTTGCGCCAGCGGGATACGGGCCTGGTCCTCCAGCGGCGCCAGGCAGGCGTTGTCGAAAGCGGACAGAAACACCTCGTCCACCAGGTCGCGCATGGCGCGCCCGCCGCTGCCGTGGGACAGCCCTATCCTGGCCTCCCGTGCCGCGCCCGATGCGCGGCGTTCAATAATGGCGTCTCTCATTCGCTCGCCTCCTCTGGCTCGCGGGCGCGGATCAGGTCCGGGCGACCGTAGCTGTGCACCGCCGCACAGGCACCCTCGCTGGATACCATCAGCGAACCCAGCGGTGTTTTCGGCGTGCAGGCGCTGCCGAACACCTTGCACTGCCAGGGCTTGATCGCGCCTTTCAGCACTTCTCCACACTGGCAGGATTTGGGGTCGGCGATTTTCAGGTTGGGTATCGGAAAACGCCGCTCCGCGTCGAAGCGGGCGTAGGCCTCACGCAGGCGCACGCCCGAGTGGTCGATGGAACCGAGGCCGCGCCACTCGAAATACTCGCGCAACTCGAAGACCCGCTGCACCGCGTCCAGCGCAGCCGCGTTGCCCGCATCGGGGACCAGGCGCCGGTACTGGTTCTCCACCTCGCAGCGGCCCTCGGCGATCTGCTTCAGCAGCAGGTAGATCGAGTGCAGGATATCCAGCGGCTCGAATCCGGCGATCACCAGCGGCTTGCGATAGTGGCGGCAGATGAATTCGTAGGGGACGCTCCCGATCACCATGCTCACATGGCCCGGACCGAGAAAGCCGTCCAGGCGGATATCCGGCGAGTCGAGGATGGCCTTGATGGTGGGGATAATGGTGATGTGGTTGCAGAAGACGGAAAAATTCCCGATGCCCTCCTCCGCCGCGCGCAGCACGGTCAGCGCAGTGGAGGGCATGGTGGTCTCGAACCCGAGGGCGAAAAACACCACCTCGCGCCCGGGGTTGTCCCGCGCAGTTTTCAGCGCATCCTCCGGCGAATAGACCATGCGCACATCGGCGCCGTCCGCCCGCGCCTGCAACAGGCTCTTGCGCGAGCCGGGCACCCGCATGGCGTCGCCGAAAGCGGTGAAAATCACATTGGGGTGCTCCGCCAGGGCCACGCAGTCGTCCACCCGGCCCGTCGGCAGAACGCACACCGGGCAGCCGGGGCCGTGCACCATCTCGATATTGCGCGGCAGCAGCTGCTCGATACCGTAGCGGAAGATCGAGTGGGTGTGCCCTCCGCAGACCTCCATCAGCTGCAGCGGCCGCCCGCGCGGCAGCTGCGCCGCCAGCCGCCCGATAGCGGCCAGCAGTGCGCGGGCCTTTTGCGGATCGCGGAACTCGTCGATAAATTTCACGGCTCCGCCACCGTCGAGTTCAGGCCGCCGCGACTGTCCGCCAATAGCGTGTGCACCAGGTCCCAGAGAATGTGGTAGATGACCAGATGGGTCTCCTGGATGCGGTGCACGCTGTCGCTGGGCACCACCAGGCATCGGTCGATATGCGGGGACTGCGCCATGGCACCGCCGTCGCCGCCGGCCAGGGCGATGGTGGCCAGCCCCATGTCCCGTGCCCGCGCGAAGGCCGCCAGCAGGTTGGTGGAGTTGCCGCTGGTGGAGAAGCCCACCAGGGCATCCTCGGCCCGCCCCAGTGCGGACACCTGCCGCCGATAGATCTGCTCGACCCCCACGTCGTTGGCCAGTGCGGTCAGGGTGGCGTTGCTGGCGCCGAGATCTATCGCCGGCAGCGCCGGGCGCCCGGCGGTAACCGGGTGCAGGAATTCCACCGCCAGGTGCGCGGCGTCGCAGCTGGAACCGCCGTTGCCCATGCACAGCAGGCGCCCGCCGCGGCGGAAGCGATCCGCCAGTATGTGTGCCACCGCCACCAGATCATCGCCACTGCGGGTAAAAAAACGCATCTTTGCCCGCAGGCTTTGCCTGGCCTTTTCCCGCACCGATTCCTGCAGCGATGCATCGATGGAATCCGCACTGCGCTCGCGGCCGTGCAGGAAGGGGTAGAGCTCTTGCAGATAGTCCGTCACGGTGATTTCTCCTTGCTCCGAATGGCTGACGGCTCCTCCCCCATGGCCGACAGCTCCTCGTCCATTTCGCCCAGCTCCCGCAGGAGGTCCAGGGTATTCTGCGCTTCCAGCGGATCCAGGCGACTCATCGCGAAACCGACGTGCACCAGCACCCATTCGCCGATGCACTGGGCGTGGTCGCGCTCTTCGTTCACGACGCAGGCGATATTGACCGCGCGGCGCACACCGCAGATTTCCACGATGGCGGTGTCGGTTTCCGCGTCGACTATCTCGACGATCTGCCCGGGAATCCCTACGCACATGTTCCAGTTCCCTGTTTAAATTCGCGGCGAGCCTCCAGCAGGCGTGCCGCGGCCACCGCCGCCTGCCCCAGGCTCAGGCCGCCGTCGTTGGCGGGTACACGGCGGTGGACCAGTACTTCGAGCCCACGCCGCCGCAGCTGCCGCACCAGCAGACCGCTCAGAACCGCGTTCTGGAAAACCCCGCCCGACAGCGACACCCGCCCATTCCAGCGCGCGCCGCAGCGATCGCCGAGGCGGTCGACCATCCGCCCTATCGCCTCGGCCAGCCCCAGGTGGAAACGCGCGGCCACGACACCGGTGGCAGCGCCCATGCGGATATCCTCCAGCAGTGCGCGCCACATCGGCTGCGCCCGCAACCGCGGCAAGCCATCGATCTCGCCGATTGCAAACGGATAGCCGCCTTCACCCGCGGCCAGGGCACCGCCGTCCACCTGTGCCTCCAGGGCCATGGCCGCCTGGCCCTCGAAGCTGGCCTCGCGGCACAGGCCGGTCACCGCGGCCACCGCGTCGAACAGGCGGCCGCAGGAACTGGTCGGCGGGCTGTTGAATCCCGTGTCCAGCATGCGCGCCAGGATCTCCAGCGGCTGGCGGGCGAGGAAGCCGCCGAATTCCCCGGGAATTTCGGCGTCGTCGCCGAGCAGCTGGCGCAGGTACGCAAAGCCCATGCGCCAGGGCTGGCGCACGGCGCGCTCGCCGCCGGGCATGGGCAGCGGCTCGAAACTCGCCAGCCGCTCGCAATTCCTATAGTCCGCCAGCAGGAATTCGCCACCCCAGAGGCCGCCACCTGTTCCGTAGCCCAGGCCGTCCAGCGCGATGCCCAGCACCGGTTCCGTGTCCGGGGGCAGGCCGTTATCGGCGAGACAGGCGGCGATATGGGCGTGGTGGTGCTGCACCACTGTCAGCGGCAGGGACTCCCGCGCAGCCAGGGCGCGGCCGAACTTGCTCGAGCGGTATTCCGGGTGGGCGTCCACCGCGATAGCGCGCGGTGTGTGATCGAACAGTGCCCGGTAGAGCTTCAGGGATTGCTCGAAGGCCTCGGCGGCGCTGCGGTTGTGCAGGTCGCCGATATGCTGGGAGAGAATTGCCTGGCCGTCCTTCAGCAGGCAGAAGGTGTTTTTCAGCTCGCCGCCCAGGGCCAGCAGTGGCGGCGCGGCGGCGAAGGCTTGCGGCAATACCAGCGGTTCCGGCGCGTAGCCGCGGGCGCGACGCAGTATGGCGGGCCGACCGCCGATTTCGCGCACGACGGAATCGTCCAGGCGGTTGATGATCTCGCGATCGTGTAGCAGCGCGGCGTCCGCCACCTGCACCAACAGCGCCCGCGCCGTGTCATTGTCGATACACTGGGGCTCACCGCTGCGATTGCCGCTGGTGCACACCAGCGGAAATTCCAGTCCCGCCACCAGCAGGTGATACAGAGGCGCAGCGGGCAGCATAAAGCCGTAGCAGCGCTGCCCCGGCGCGACGCCGGCGGCGAGTGTGGCTTCGCCATTTTGCGCGAGCAGTACAATCGGCGCGGCGCGGTGCCGAAGTAATTCGCACCCGGTGTCGCCTGTATCGCAGTAGCGCCGGACCATTTCCAGATCCCGCGCCAGAAGCGCAAAGGGTTTGTGCGGCCGGCGCTTGCGCGCGCGCAGCTCTGCGACCGCTCCAGGGTTTGTGGCGTCACAGGCCAGGTGAAAGCCGCCGATGCCTTTTACCAGCAGGATGTTGCCGGCGCGCAACAGCTGTTGCGCCTTTGCGATCGTATCCTCTGTTGCAATCTGACCCGCCGACGATTCCAGCCACAGGCGCGGCCCGCACTCCGGGCAGCAGTTGGGTTGGGCGTGGAAGCGGCGGTCGGCGGGATTGCGATACTCCGCCAGGCAGGCGGGACACTGGGCGAAGGCCGCCATGCTGGTATTGGCGCGGTCGTAGGGCACGCGGCGGATTATGCTGAGCCGCGGGCCGCAGTGGGTGCAGTTGGTAAAGGCGAAGCCGCGGCGTCGGTCGCCGGGGGCGGACAGTTCCGCGAGGCAGTCCGCGCAGGTAGCGGCATCGGCGGCGACCTGGGTGTGCGTCTCCCCGGGCCGGCTGGGGGCGATGCGAAAACCTTTCTCCGGCGACTCCGCGGCAACACCGGGGGAGCGCTCTATCGCATCGATACGCGCGAGCGGCGGCGGCCCATTGCGCAGCGCAGTGACAAAATCGTCGATCTGTCCGGCGCCGCCGCTGACGTGAATCCACACGCCATCGGCGTCGTTGCCCACACTGCCGGAGAGGCCGTATTCCCGCGCCAGCCGCCAGACCAGGGGGCGAAATCCCACAGCCTGCACCAGGCCGCGCACGCGGATGGATTCCGCGATGCGCTGCCCATGGCGGCAGGTCGGCGCTCCGGGCACATCTCGTGTAGTGCGGCTGTCCAATCCCTGCTCCGGTATTCACCGATAAAGTCGAGACAGGAATGGCGCTAAGTTAAGCAATAGAGGTTGACGCGAAGGGCCTGATGCCGGGGGTTCTTTGCGGGACTGTCTGCGAGAGGGACCTCGCGGACAAGCCTACAGGGATGTATTCACGGCGTGTCCCGCAAAGAACCCCCGGTAGCAGGCCCACCCGAGGTCTTAACTTAGTGCCATTCAGTCGAGACAGTTCTTTAACCGCGATAGCGCCACAACGTCTTGATACGTCGCACGACTATCGGCTGACATCACTATAGTCGAGGAATTCAGCGAACCCGTCGAAAAAGGTTTCAGCAGCGCAAACGGGCCTGCGGGAAGCCCGAATTCGCTGATTCCCATTTGCTGGAAAGTTGATCGCAGCCGCGCTGTCGACGCGCGGCCGGTTTGAGGCCGCCCGTTTTCGGTACCAGGCAGGTCTACCGCAGATAGGGGTACAGAGACGGGCGGGTCAGGTTTGCGGCAGTTGGGCGAGGAAGAAATCGCGCAGGTTCTCGCCCATCACCTTGCGGATCTCCGCTTCCGTGAATCCCTGCTTCAGCATTTCCCCGGTCAGCAGGCCCAGCTCGCTCACATCGAAGGCGGTGGTCACACTGCCGTCGTAGTCGGAGCCCAGTGCGACATGCTCCACCCCCAGCAGGTCGATGGCGTAGCGGATGGTTCTGACGATGTTTTGCGGGCTGTTGTCGCAGACGGCGCCTTTCCAGTAACCGACGCCGATCAACCCGCCCCGGGCGGCAATCTGTTTCATCAGGTCGTCGCTGATATTCCGCGGCGAGTCGCAGATGCCTTTCAGGCCGGTGTGGGACACGATCAGCGGGCGCTCCACCTCGCCGAGCAGATCGCGCACCACCTGCTCCGAGGAGTGGGCCGCGTCGATCACTATGGAGAGGTGCGCCATCTCCCGCACCGCGGCGCGGCCGAAATCCGTCAGGCCGTCGCCGCTCTCACCGTGCAGGGAGCCGCCGAGTTGGTTGTCGAAGAAATGCTGCAGGCCCATCACCCGATAGCCGGCGTCGTAGAGGCGGCCGATATTGTCCAGTTCGCCTTCCAGGGGGTGGGCGCCTTCGATACCGAGGATGGCGGCCAGCTGCCCGCCGCCGTTGGCCCGGGCTTCGAGTACCCGGCGCAGGTCGGCGGCAGACCGCACTATCTGCAGCTGCTCCGGCGCTGCGCCCTGCAGGTCTTCGACCCGCCCGGCGTGGTAGAGGGCCCGCTCCAGCAGGCTGTTCCAGGTGCGCGGCGGCCAGGCCTGGGCCACGGCCAGCAGGGTGATGTTGTCGCCGGCCCCACTGGAGTTCCTGGTGTAGTTCTGTCCGCGGGGTGACTTGGTGACCGAGGTGAAGACCTGTATGGCGAGGTTGCCGCGGTGCGCCCGGGGCAGGTCCACATGGCCGTAGTCGGCCTCGTCCCGCAGGTCGCGAGCCCAGAGGAAACTGTCAGCGTGCAGGTCGCCGATGACCAGCGACTCGTGCAGGGCCGCGGCCCGCTCCGAAAGCGGCGGGTATTCCGGGCCGGAGCGTTTGTTCATGCTCCGCTCTACACCAGGCAGCAGCAGCCATTTCCAGGCTGCGAACGACACCAGGGCCAGTGTGGTCAAAACCGCGAGGCGTTTCTTCATGGTGGCTCTCCGCTTATTACTGTTTATTATTCGACAGGGTGGATTATCGCCGCCGCCCCCGGAAGAACAAATATCCGTTCGACAAAATACCAAGGACCATTTGTGACAAGACTCTATCGCCCTATCCTGCTCGTTCTGCTGCCCCTGTTACTCGGCGGCTGCGCCGTACTCTCGCCGAATTTCCAGAAGCCGGAAGTGGAGGTCACGGCGCTGGAGCCTCTCCCACCGGGGCCGGGCAACGACCTGCGCTTCCGCATCCACTTGCGGGTGTTCAATCCCAACGATTCCGAGCTGGCGCTGTCGGGCCTCTATTACACCCTGAGCCTGGCGGGCCACAAGGTGATTACCGGAACCTCCAGCAACCTGCCGCCGATCGCCCCCTACGGGCAGGAAAACATCGTGGTGGACGCGACGGCGAGTCTGGTGGGGTCTATCTTTGCCGCGGCGGAACTGATCGGCAGCCGCCGGGATACGGTGCCCTACGAGCTGGAGGCCAAGCTGGGATTGCGCAGGTCGATAGTGCCGTCGATTACGGTGCGCAGGAGTGGAGAGGTACGGCTCAATCAATACAGATAAGGCGTACGTTGGGGTGAGCCTTGCGAACCCCAACGATATCCGGCCCAGGCGTTGGGCTTCGCTGCGCTCAGCCCAACCTACGCCTTGTGGTGGGGCGGCGCTAGCGCCGCGCGGCGAGAATGCCGCCGGTCATGGCCGCCAGCGAGGAGAGGATACCCAGCCCCACCAGGCTGTAGAGGCTGATGGACTGCTTTGCCGCCTCACCCAGAACCTCACCAAAGGGGAACTGCCAGGCGACGATGGCCGAGGCGGCCACGACCGCCGCGTACTGGACGCGGGTGGCGCGGCGCTCGGCGCGCTTTGACGGCGCCGGCAGCTGCGCCATCACACGCTCGCAGAAGCCGTCATTGTCCAGATAGGGCTCGTTGATCTGCAGCTGCTGGCTGAGCCAGGCGTCGAAGTCCGGATCTACGCCCTGCAACGCTGAATCGTTCAAGGTATTGGCCCCGCCCTTTCGTTGCCCGAGCCGCTGTTCGAACTTATCCATTGACTACCTCCTCGCGCCACGCCTGTAACAGAGTCTGCAACTTGGCCCGCGCGCGATTGACGTGGGATTTTACCGTACCCAGCGGCAACTTCATAATACTGGCCGCCTCTTCGTGGGAGAAGCCCCGCTGCATGCACAGGTGCACTGCCTGGCGCTGGGCGTCACTGAGTTCGCCCATGGCCGCATTCAGGTCCCGGGCCATGCCCAGTTGCTGGGCCTCCTCCACGCTCTCCTGGGCCTGTGCCCTGTCCACCGCCTCCTGGTCGATCTCCGGCGCATTCTTGCGCTTGTGGCTCATGACGAGATTGTAGGCGATGCGGTACAGCCAGGTGCTGAAACGCGCATCACCACGGAATGCCGGCAGTGCCTTGTAGGCCTTGATAAAGGCCTCTTGGGCCATGTCGTCGGCCAGGGCCTGGTCGCCATCGCACAGCTGGCGGAGCGAGAAACGCAGCTGTGACTGATAGCGCCGAACCAGCTGGGCGTAAGCCCGCTGGTCCCCGTCTTCGACGACGCGCCGGATCAAATCCTCGTCATTGAGGTCCATATACCGCTGTCCCCTATCCCCTTATTGCTGGGGCTGCCTGTTATCCAGTTTCCAGTTGACAAAGCGGGCGACACCGATGAACAGCGGTATCAGGCCGAGGCTGCCGACCTCCACGCCGGAGGATATGCTCAGCCAGATGAATATGGCCAAACCCACTGCAATCAGAGTAAAGCCGCGGTCCTTCATGTTGCGGGGGGACTCGCCCTCCATCGCATCCAGCAGCTCCGGCGGAATATCGCGGCCCTCAGCCACCATGCGGTTGATGTTATCCATCAGCAGCTGCTTCTTGCGGTAGCTGTTGCGGGTCACCAGCCACACGATCAGTATCGGGGTACCGAACACCGCCAGGATCGCGATGATGGGAATCAACACGGCTATGTCTCCATCGAAGGGGAAATCGTCGTGATCGCGATGACCGCGAGGCTGGTCGAAGTCTCCGGAGATGCCGATGCTGATATTCTTCGGCACGCTGTCCAGCGCCTCCTCCGCAATCAGGCCCTTCTCGTCGAGAATGCCCTTTTTCTCCAGCTTCTCGATGATGCGCTTACTCAGGGCACCGCCGAACTCCTCGCCGAGATCCACCTGGACCTCGCTGCGCTCGCCGCTTTCATCGCGGGTCTTGATGCGCAGGGTGCCGTCCTCGTCGCGCGTGATGCGCACCTGCTTCTCCACCTTCTTGGGTTCCGGCGCCTCGGCGGCAGCCGGCGGCTCGGGCATTGCCGCGTCTGCGGACGGGGTCTCCTGGGCCCAGCTGGCAGCGGCGCCCAGCGCCATCGCCAGGGCCATCAGCCAGCGGCTGCCGGCCTGCAGGGGGGGAAAATTTCTCGCTCTCATGTTTTTGCTCTCGATAGTGCTCTTATCAACTCGGTCCCTAAAGCTTATTCCTGGCTCGGGGCTGTATTCCCGGCTCAGGGCGCGGCCAGTTGTGTCCCCGCCAGCGGCGCGGGAATGCCCGGAAGCGCCTGCTCCTGGCCGGCGATACGCACCGGGTAGCGGGGGCTGCCGCGCTCCTCAGTGTCCTTCTCCCGGCACTCCTCCAGCTTGCGCGAGAAGGCCTCGTCGGTCTTCTCGATCAGCTGTTGCTGCACCTCCACCAGGGGAAGCTTCAGCTCCGTGGCCCCGGCCTGCATAGCGCCCAACAACAGGGCCAGGCCGGCGTAGAATTGTACCTTTTTCAGTGATCCTGCGGTTACCATGGTTGCCTCCAGGGTGATTTTCCTTGTACAGCCTTGAGACGGCACCAGTGCCGCCTTTGGATGCAGCGGCCGAAAATATTTTGAGATTGCCCGCCCGACCCGGGCCATCATCTGTCGGCATCCCCACTGGACCTGCATACCGGAAAGTCGCAATAATCCCCGTTCGAGCGAAGGAACAGAAGGACCATCAGACGATGCCGGAACCCAGAGAAATACTGACCTTCTGGTTCGGCCGGGCGCAGCTGGATGCAGTGCCGGACGACGCACACCGCCAGCGCTGGTTTTCCGGCGGAGAGGAATTCGACCGCAAGATCGACGATTACTTCGGCGATACGGTGGAGGCGGCCCTGGACGGCGACCTGGAGCAGTGGCGCCAGACCCTCGAGGGGGAAATGGCCCTGGTATTGGTCTGCGACCAGTTCACCCGCAATATCTATCGCGGCACCAGCCGCGCTTTCGCCGGCGACCCGCTGGCACGGGAAGTGGCTCTCGGCATCATAAAGAGAGGCGACGACCTGGAGATGGGCCTCTACCAGCGCGCCTTCCTCGGCATGCCCCTGGAGCACAGCGAGAATCCTGAGATGCAGCGGCGCTCGGTGGACTACTTCCACCGCCTGCGCATGGACTACCTGAACGGCGCCGAGGGCGCGGCCCAGGCGGAGAGCTTCTACCAGTACGCCCTGGCCCACCGGCAGGTCATCGACGAGTTCGGCCGCTACCCGCACCGCAACCAGGCCCTGGGGCGCGAATCGACGCCGGCGGAACAGAAGTGGCTGGAACAGGGAGGGGGCTTCTGATGGATCTGCTGAACTGGCTGTCCCTGGCCGGAATCTGCGCCCTGGGCGCCATGTCCCCCGGCCCCAGCCTGCTGATAGTGCTGCGCAGTGCCGCCTCGGGCCTCCGCCAGGGATTCACCTGCGCCCTGGCCCACGGCGCCGGCGTGGCCATCTACGCCGGGCTCACCGCCTTTGGCCTGGCGGTGCTGATCACCCGCTCGCCACTGCTGTTCAATATCCTGCAGTGGGCCGGCGCGGCCATGCTCGTCTACCTGGGCTGGAAGGCGCTGCGCGCGCCGGCCCCCAATCCCAATGCCGCCAGGTTGCCGGCGCCGCAGCAGTCGGTGGGCCGCTCGGCGCTGCAGGGGTTCGGAATCGCCTTTTTCAATCCCAAGATCGCAGTCTTCTTCACCGCCCTGTTCAGCCAGTTCGTCTCCGAACAGCAGGCGCTCTCCACCAAGCTTGGCATGGCCGCCCTGGCCGCGGGCATAGACGCCGGCTGGTACTGCCTGGTTGCCCTCGCCGTCTACGCCGGCCGCAACCGCAGCTGGGTGAGCAGCTCCGCCGGCCACCGCATGCAGCAGCTGTTCGGCGTCCTGCTGATCGGCCTGGCGGCGAGGCTGGTACTCACCATTTAACCGGTTTCTTCCAGGCAAAAAAAAGGCCCGTGTCGCGGGCCTTAAAACGTCTTACTGCGGGGTCGGAGCTAACTGCCTGTTGGGGGGTAGGAAGACAGCCAACTGCCACGGCTATTATGACATTCCACACCACCCTGTGCCGGCGGGCCACCGCAACCCCGGCTCCACTTATCGCAATCCCGACAATTTCTCCTCCCACCATTGACACTGAATATTTATACAGATACTGTACACAAATACAGACCCATCAAAACGCCGAAAAAATAACCGGAGGCAGAGTATGGCCGTAGTAGCCGTGTGGAAATGCGATAGAGACGGAGCAATGTTCGACAACAAAAAAGATGCAGAAGAACACGACAAGATGCTGGAACTGGCCGCCAATATCACCTCGCTGATAGAGCGCCATATCGACGGTATCTCCGAAGAGGCCGGCGAGGAAATCGGCCTGCTGCTGGCCAAGCGCCGCGACGACCTGGCCAAGGCCTGCAAGGGCAAGCCGGAGGTGCTGCTGGAAGAGGAAGAGAAGAAAGAAGAAAAAGCAGAGCAGGCAGCGGAGGATGACCGCGTTACGCCTTTCGCCGCCAACCAGTAGTTCTCAAAACTTAGTTTTCAAGTTTCCATCCCTGTACTTTGCGCCCGGCCCCTACGCCGGGCTTTTTTATTTGGGCGCGTTTGGAATGGCCTCGTCGTAGGGTGCGCCGCGCCAGAGCCAGTGCCGATGGCAGCGCTTTCCGGTGCGCGCGGCGCACCCTACGATTGCGGTGATCGGGATACCTACAGATTCATCACGGCGAAACTGATATCGACGGCAGCCAGAATCAGGATCACCAACCAGCTCAGCGCAATACCGAAGAAACGCCCGGGATGGTAGCCGCCCTGCCCCGCGGTAAGGCCGTAGGCGTGCATCAGCCGCGCCAGCAGGAACAAACCGCCGAGGATATGCAGCCAGAGTGCGGCGAGGCCGCCGAGTTCCGCGATCAGCATCAGTATCAGTGCAAGCGGAATATATTCGACCGCATTGGCATGGGCCCGCACCCGAACCTGGTTGTCGCGATCCTGGCCATTACCGAGACCTATTTTTTTTGCGCGGCGGAACTGCACCACGCGAAAGGCCAGGGCAATGACCAGGATTGCGCAGAGACCCGCGTAGAGCGCGGTTACATTAGCCATTTATTCTTCTCCTGCCAGGGGGATCATTGTGGGGCCTGCCCTGAATGCCGCCAAGGGCTCCGATTCGGCTCTGCCGCCGGTGGTCGCCCGGGAAAAAGCCTCATCGGCAAACATTTCCCGGGCGACCACCAATGGCAGAGCCTTACATTGTGCCGGCTGCCCGCTAACTTAGCGCCATTCGGGTCCGCTTTCAGTATTTGTAACCGAACTCATGGCCCTTCTTCGGCTTCAGGTAGCGGTCGCGCAGGCGGGTCGAACGGGTGACCAGCGACTGCTCTTTGCCATCGATCAGCACCTGCTCCGGGTAGCTGGTGACTTCCAGCGGGTCGCCGCTCCAGACCACGATATCCGCCACCGCGCCCTGCTCTATGGCGCCGCCCTCGATACCGAAGATCTCCGCCACATTGGTACTGATGGACCTGAGAGCCTCCTCGTAGGGCAGGCCGTTGGCCACCGCATTGCCGGCGGACTGGCGCGCGAGATAGACGTTGTGGGTGGAGGCGTACTCGGGGCCGCTGACCGCCACCGTCACACCTGCCTCGGTCAGCAGGGTCGCATTGTCCAGGCGCGCCCCCAGGCTGGAGAAGGAAATGGGCAGGTTGTTGATCGCATCGATCACCACCGGCACACCGGCCGCGGCCAGCTGGTCGGCGACCATCCAGCCCTCGGCCGCGCCGTGGATCACCAGCTTCAGGCTGAATTCCCTGGCCAGCTCGATCGCCCAGAGGATATCGCTGGCGCGGTTGGCGGTGACCAGCAGCGGCTGCTCGCCGTCGATCAGCAGTTGCAGCGCCTCCAGGTCCTCGAGGCTGTGGTTCAGCTCGCGCCAGTCGCCGCGGCGGATCGCCTCTTTGTTGGCCCGGTACTCGCGCGCCTCGGCCAGCGCATTCTCTATCTTGGCGTAGGCGCTGGCGCGGCTGCCGCCTGCCAGTTGCCCGCCGGCCTCACCCAGGTAGGCCTTCTGCGCCAGGTTCTCGGCCACCACGCTGTCGAACTCGCCGTTCAGCTTGATCGCGAAGCTGCGCCCGGCGAAAACCCGCTGCGGGTCGCCGGCGCTTTCACCCCACAGGCTGATGCCCGGGAAGACCAGCGCGCGGGTCACGCCGCCGGCGCGGTTGAACGGGATCAGGGTGGACCTGGGATTGTAGGCCGGCAGCGGATCGAAGGCGCTGCCGATGCTCTCGCCGCTCACCGCATGGTCGTTGGTGGCACTGGCCGCGCCTATCTCCACCAGGCCCAGCTCGGAGACCGGCGCTATCACCCCCGGCGTAACCACCTTGCCGCGGGCGTCGATCACCCGGTCGGCATCGACATCCAGGGAAAGCCCCACCGCCTCCACGCGTCCGTCGCGCACCAGCACGTCCGCGGATTCAAAACTGCCCTTATCGGTCAGCGTATGCACCTTGCCGCCCTTGATCAGCACGGTTTCCGCCTGCGCAGCGCCGCTCGCCAGCCCGACGGCCAGGGCGAAAATCACAAGTACTCTTTTTTTCAACAGCCCGTTCACAGCCGTTCCCCCTCTGCGTCGAGAATGCCCAGCTCGAAATCGCTGTGCGGTTGGCGCGCCTCGTCCGCGCGATCGTACATCAGCTTGCCGTCGATAAAGACCTGCTCCGCCTGCGTATAGACACTAAACGGATTGCCGGACCAGACCACCACATCGGCCATCTTGCCCTTTTCCAGGCTGCCGGTCTGTTCATCGATGCCCAGCGCCCTGGCCGGGTTCAGGGTCATCCACACCACCGCGTCCTTGGGCTGGATATCGAAGCCGGCGCGCTGGCCCGCGATCATGGCCTTGGCCACTTCCTCGTTCAGGTGCTGTATGCCCACGGCGGAATCCGAGTGGATCATCGCGCAGGCCTTGGCCTGGTCGACGATGGCGATATTGGCCTCGGTCATGTCGAAGGCCTCGTGCTTGAAACCCCACCAGTCGGCCCACATGGCCGCGCAGACATTGTTCTCCGCCAGCAGGTCGGCCACCTTGTAGGCCTCCACCGCGTGGTGGAAAGTGGAGATCTGGAAGCCGAACTCCTCGGCGATATCCATCATGATCGCCATTTCCTCGCCGCGGTAGCAGTGGTTGTGCACCAGGATCTCGCCGGCGAGCACACCCGCCAGGGTCTCCAGTTGCAGGTCGCGCTCCGGCATCTCGCCGCCGTTCTCGCGGTAGTTATCCCACTTCTCCCTGTACTTGCTGGCGTCGATCCAGGCGCTGCGATAGCCGGCCACATTGCCCATGCGGGTGGAGGGCGCCGTGCCCTTGCCGCCGTAGACGCGCTTGGGGTTTTCGCCACAGGCCATTTTCAGGCCGTAGGGGGCACCGGGGAATTTCATATCCTGCACGCTGCGGCCGGGGACATTTTTCAGGGTCACGCTGCGGCCCCCGAACAGATTGGCGGATCCCGGCAGTATCTGCAGGGTGGTCACGCCGCCGGCCAGGGCCAGGGCGAACTGCGGGTCCTGGGTCCACACCGAGTGCTCCGCCCACACCTCGGCGGTATTGGGCGAAGTCATCTCATTGCCGTCCTGGGAGGACTCGATCGCCGGCGCCGGGTAGTCGCCCAGGTGCGAGTGCACGTCGATAATGCCCGGCGTCACCCACTTGCCCGCGCCGTCCACTACCAGTGCACCCTCCGGTGCCTTGAGCTCCTCACCGATCCTGGCGATCCTGCCCTCCTCCAGCAGCAGGTCGGTGTTGTCCAGCTGCTCGCCGGTGCCGGTGAGCAGGGTCGCCCCCCGGATCAGCACCGGGCGGGACTGGCTGATGGAATAGGTGGAGGGAAAGGCATCCTGGCGGGCGAAATCCACGGATTTCCTGTCGCCCGCCTTTTTGTCCCCCCCGCAACCGGACAGGAGCGCCACGGTTCCAACCAGCGCCGCGGCTCTGATTAGAGTCGCGGCGCTGAGCAGGGCGGCAACACGGCGCCCGGCGGTCCGGCCGGTTCGAAAGTACAGCTGCATAGTCAGTCTTCCATTTTTATGTGGTCGAAGCGGGCGGGGCCGAAAGCCCCCTCCCTATCGTCAATCGATATCCGGTTGCATGCTATCAGGTTGCCGTCCTTTCGCCATTACCAAAACGGCCAAAGCGACCGGTTTCAGTCGGCGGCGGGCTTGCGCGGCGAGGAGGCGCGCCGGCGGCTGTCCGCATCACCCGCCGCCGCATCGCTGGCCAGCTGAGCAAAAAATGATTCGAACCGGTCATCGCAGTCCAGCGCCGCCAGCAGCTGTACCAGGGCGGCGAGATTGCAGCCACGGCCACTCTCCAGCCGCTTCAGGGTGCTCAGGCCCACACCGGAATCGGAGGCAAGCGCCTCCTGGGAAATATTGCGGGCAAGGCGCAAGTGGCGGAAGTGCTCCCCCAGACTTTCCAATAGTTCGCGTTCCCGCGGCTTTCGCGGCTCGATCGGATCCATTTTCGGCAATATCCAGTGTGCAACTGGTGGAAAATTATAGCCCCTCAGCGAAAGGTAAAAAATGTGCGATTCCTCCCAAAAGCGCTCTTCACGCGCTAGACTTTATCGTCGCTTCATGATGGAATTCCTGACGAAAAAACGTCCAGGAAGGATGAATGGAAGAAGGCAAAAAAAATAAATCTCCTAAACGGGAAGCCACCGGCTCCCCTCCCCGCCCGCAAGACCCACGGCATATCTATGAAGCCCTGCGCAAGAGCGAAGAGCGCTACCGCGAACTTGTCGAACACGCAAACTCCATCATCCTGCGCTGGGACAGGAACGGCATCATCACTTTCTTCAACGAATACGCCCAGGAGTTCTTCGGTTACAGCGAAGACGAAATCATCGGCCAGCATGTGGTCGGAACCATTGTTCCCGCAGGCGAGACCACCGGCCGCGACCTGCGCCCGCTGATGGAGCATATCTGCAACCACCCGGAAGAACACCGCTACAACGTCAACGAGAATATCACCAGGAGCGGCGAGCGGGTCTGGATCGCCTGGACCAACAAGCTGCTTACCGACGAACAGGGCAGTACCGTCGGCGTGCTGAGTATCGGCACCGACATCACCAAGCAGAGACTGCTGGAAGAGGAACTGCGCCAGGCGCAGAAGATGCAGGCAATCGGCGAATTGGCCGGCGGCATCGCCCACGACTTCAACAACATGATCCACGGCATTATCGGCTATGCCGAAGTCATACAGCAGCTGACCCGCGATCCGCGTATCGGCGAATACAGCACCCATATACTGACCACGGCACACCACGCCGCAGAACTGACCAGGCAGCTGCTCACCTTCGCGCGCAAGGGCAACTACCAGCTGAGCGAGTGCAACACCCACGAAATCATCCGCGACGTCTGCGCCATGCTGGAGCGCACCATCGACCGCCGCATCCATATCGGGCAACAGCTGGGCGCCAGCCGCCCCCACGTGATGGGCGATCCAGCGCAGCTGAAAAGCGCCCTGCTCAACCTGGGCATCAACGCCAAGGACGCCATGCCCAACGGCGGCTCTCTGCGATTTGCCACCAGCAATATCTCCTTCGACGGCCCGACCACCATTTCGGATTTCGAGATGGAGCCGGGCCAGTACCTGCTGATCAATGTCAGCGACAGCGGCACCGGCATGTCCGCCGAGGTGCGCCGCCGCATCTTCGAGCCCTTTTTCACCACCAAGGAGAGCGGCCGCGGCGCCGGCCTGGGACTGGCCGCGGTCTACGGCACCACCCACCTGCACAAGGGGGCGATACGCTGCCGCAGCAGCGAGGGCGAAGGCAGCAGCTTCGATCTCTACCTGCCGATCATCAAGGACTGCGCGAAACACGCCAGGCCCGAGACCCGGCGCACCGGCAGTGAACAGACGATCCGCATTATGGTCGTGGACGACGAGGCCATAGTGCGCAGCTACTCGAAAACCCTGTTCGAGATGCACGGCCACCAGGTGGTCGCCTTTGCCGGCGCCGAGGAGGCGATCAGCTACTATCGCCAGCACTATGAGAATGTCGACCTGGTGCTACTGGACATGATCATGCCGCGCATGGACGGCCAGCAGCTGTTCGCCTTCCTGAAGCGTATCAACCCGGACATCAAGGCGATACTGTCCACCGGCTACAGCGTCGACAGCAAGGTGCAGGAAATACTTGCGGACGGGATCCTGGACTGCATCCAGAAACCCTTTACCTACGAGCAGTTACAGGAAAAGATCGGAGCCATGGTGGCCGGCGGGCAGTTGCAGCCGCGATAGAACGCCAGATGGCAACTACTCACCCTCGGGTCTCGAAAAGAATATCGAAACTCGATCCGAAGGCCCTGCTACCGGGGGCCGTCCGGGAAAAGCGCCTGCAGCTGGTAAACAGACCGATGAGGCTTTTTCCCATGGCCGGCTTAGTGGCACGGGGGTGAGTAGTTGCGCTAGATGATTGCGTGGGGCAGGTACCGGCTCATATCCCGGGTGATCATGCTGTCGTCCTCCCTGATCGACATTCCCGCCGCCTCGTCGTCCACCAGCCAGCTGCCCACCAGGGTGTGATTGCGGCCGAATCTCGGCAGCGGGTGCAGGGACTGGTAAATATAGCCCTCTTCGCCATAGGGGCCGTCGGACAGGGCCTCGGCCCCGCTAGCGCGCACAATCGAGATATTGGCCCCCTCGCGGGAAAAGATCGGCTTCCTGACCAGGGCTTCCAGCCCCGTAGCCCTATCCAGCTCATCCTCGAAGAAAGACGGCAGCAGGTTGGGGTGTCCCGGGAAAAGCCGCCACAGCATCGGCAGCAGCGCCTTGTTGGACAGGATCGCCTTCCACGGCGGCTCCAGCCAGCGAATATTGTTGCCCCGCAGAAATTCCCCATACTCCTCGCGGAACATAAACTCCCAGGGGTACAGCTTGAACATCCAGGTGATCACGCGGTCCTGCAGGTCGGTAAAACGGCCCACGGCATCGCGGCCTATGTCCTCGACATAGACAAAGTGGCTGTCGATCCCCGCCTCGCGGGCGCAGTCCTCCAGGTACTGGACGGTGCCCCGGTCTTCGTCGGTGTCCTTGCAACAGGCGAAGTGCAGCGCGCGCCCCGGGGTCAGGAACTGCAGGTCGCGGAAGCGGTTGACCAGCTTTTCCTGCAGGCTGTTGAACTGGTCCGCCTGCAGGGGCAGCGTACGCCTGTCCACATTGTCCTGCAGCCACAGCCACTGCCAGAAACCCGTCTCGTAGAGGCTGGTGGGCGTGTCCGCGTTGTTTTCGTAAAGCTTCGCCGGCCCGCTGCCGGAATAGGCGAAATCCAGGCGCGAGTAGAGGCTGGGGTCGCCATTGCGCCAGGAATCCCGCACAAATTCCCAGTGGGTTTCGGGAATGCGAAAACGCCGCATCAGTTCGTCGTCCGCCACCACCCTGGACACCACCTCCAGACACATCTGGTGGATTTCCTCGGTGGGTGCCTCGATATCCCTTTCTATCTGCTCCAGGGAAAACTGGTAGTAGGCGCTTTCATCCCAATAGGGCTCCCCGTACATGGTGTGGAAACCGAAACCGAACTCACGCGCCCGCGCCTTCCAGTGCGGGCGCTCGCCGATGGGCATTCGCAGCATCCCATTACCTCCCGGTCAGCCTCCCCAGCCACCGGAGCGCCCGCCGCCCCAGCTGGACTTGGCCGACGCCACCGAACCGAAGCCGCCGCGGGATACGGTTTTCGTCACCGTGGGCTTGGGTTTGGTACTGGACCGATCAACGGTATAGGAGGGCTTTCCGTAGCGGCCTATCACCTCGCCGTCGGCGGTCATCAGGCGGTCGTAGTAGTTCGAGTAGGGGCGCGAATAGCGGTAGACCGGGTTGTAGTAGCCGTAGTGGCGGTCGCGATCATTCAACATGGAACCGACCATAAAGCCGGTCATCAGCGGCATCCAGAAACTGCCGCTGGCGGCCTGCCGGCAGCCGTCGAACTCCACTTCGCATAGTTCGCGCGACGCATATTTGGGACCGGTGCGTTCCGCCTCGGCGAGAGCCTTCTGATAGGCGGCCTCACACTGCTGTTCGTCCAATTGGGTCTGGTCCTGGCAGTCCTGCACCGAGGTGACCACTTTTACGACTTCCCGGTCCGGCGTGCAGCCGACCAGTGCCGCGGCGGCCACGCCGAGGGCCAGCGGGCGTACCGGGAAACGGCCGCCGGCCGCCTTGCGCATGCGTCCGAGATTGATGGTCCGGGTACGTTTCATTGTGCCTCCCACTCAGTAGCTCATACAGGCAGCGTTGAGTACACCCACAGCGATGGCGATAGCCGCCAGCATCACCCCCGCACTGACTTCCCCTTCCTCGATCCGGGCGACGATACGCGGCATGAAACCGAAGCGGATGATGGCGAAGGCCAGCAGCTGGGCTGCCAGCGCGATCACCGCCCAGGTGGCGAAATCCACCAGCGACACCGAGTTGCTGGCGGCGCCGCCCACGGCGATGGCAAATCCCAGTATCGCACCACCGAAGCCAATAGCGGCGGCGGTGTTCTTGTTTTCACGGATCAGCTTCCACTCGTCGTGGGGAGTCACCAGTGTGTAGAGGAACTTGAATGCGATCAGGAAAACCAGTGACAGGCCGAAATAGGCGGCAAAATGCAGGATACCAGTCAATAAATCATACGGCTGGTCCATGAAGTCTTCTCCTTGGTTATATGTAAATGAGTTATCCGTGAATGGTCAGTTGTGATGGTGTCAGGGAAATCCCGGTACTGATAACGAGGCAGCGGCTCAGGTAGCCGGCTTCCTCCAGTTTCTCCTCTGCGGAGAGGAACAGGGATTCGGTGCGGCGGTCGGACAGTTCCCGCTCGAACAGCATGGTGAACTGGTCGGTGGTGGAATGGCCGCCCTCCTCTCCGTAGGTCTTCTCGGCCATATGGACGGGATTGTGGTAGTCCCCCGCCGCCGTCCAGACCCGCTGGTAAGTGCGGCCCTGCAGTTCGTAGCTGGGACGGCCCATTTCCCGCTCCAACAGCGTGTTCCAGGCCTGCTCGGAGGCGATATCCCGGGTGTCGTAGAAATGGAACAGCTTGACGTCCACCACATGCTCATCGCGGTTGCCGCCCTCGGCGACCACCTGCAGCCAGGCGTCGTCGTCGGTGTAAAAGCGGTACACCCAGGTGCCGTCGAGATCGACAACCCCGGCGGCCTTGATGATCTGGGTGGGGGAGCAGGATTCGATGGTCAGTTCGTCGAGCACCAGGCGCACCGCCAGCGGGTCCACCTCAAAGCTGGCACCGAGGCGCAGCCCCATGATGGACGGCGTCTGCGCGGCGGGTGCCGACTTTTTGATTTTCTTGATCAGCTTGGCAAACATTCGCCGAGACCTTCCCTGTCGGTTACCTCAATATCGAAACAGCGCCTTTCGTCCAGCCGTTCGGCGGAAATATAATACAGCGTATCCCCCGCAACGACACGCTCATCCAGGCCGGGATTGATATCAATCTTCTGTTCACCGGCGCGGCGCACACCGATCAGGGTTGCCGCGAGTTGGTGCTTGAAATGATCGAAAAGCCCGCCCACCGGCAGCGGCGCCTCGCCCCGATACTGCACGCTGTACTGGGTCATGCCGTAGGTGCTGTCGAGCAACTGCCGGTGCAGGCGCGCAGAGCCCGGATCCAGTGAGGACTTGGCCAGCAGCTCCACCGCCACCGAGGGAATGCACTCGATGTTCGGGCAGTGGGCGCGCAGCAGTTCACCGACGGTCTCGTCCTGGAAATACGCGGTCTTGTGGCTGTTGGGGCTCACCTTGTCGCAGTAGAGCGCGGTGGTGAGAGTCACGTCGTCGAGCGGATTGTCGATGATGATACAGGCCGCGCGATCCAGTGCCGCCCGCTGCATGGTCTCGGCGTGGGCGAAGGATTCCACGCGCACAAATTCGATCCGGCCCGGCATCGGGTTTTCGATATCCGCCTCGACACAGAGCACTATCTCCGCCGCACTGCCATTGGTCTTGGACAGCAGCAGTTCGATCAGGCGCAGGGTGCGCGCGCCGTTCCAGCCGATGATTACCGTGTGTTTTTCGTGATTGATCATGCGCAAACCCTTCTTTCCGCGATGGGCAAATTCCGATATCGCAAAGCCCGCCCGGGTGATCACCATGGCGAAGAGGCTCAACCCCAGCGGGATCACCCAGACGCTCACCGCCAGCTTGCCGGCCGCCGTGGCCGGGGAGAAGTCCCCGTAGCCCACGGTGGACGCGGTCACCACCAGCCAGTAGAAGAAATTTTCCGGGGCGACAATTTCGCTCTCCCCGGCAATATTCAACAGCAGGTAGCAACTGGCTACATAGGCGGCAACCGCGAGGACCACCGTTGAGGCGTTGGCCCTAATAAAAAGCGACGCCAAGAGGCGTCGCATTTTATACAGCAACACGGATCAGGCCTTTTCGCGGCTTGCCAGCAGCTGTGCCAGCTTGTCGCTGCCACTGACCTTGCCGCCCGGCGCTATGCCGGCGGCCTTCAGCTTGGCATCGAGGCTGGAACCGCTCTCATCCGCGGCCAGCTCCTCCGCCGCCTCCAGCTCCGCCGCGCGCTGCTGCTGTTTGCTCTTGATGCGTTCGAGGCTGTCCAGCGCGGTCTTCACCTTGCTGTTGGCCCCCATGTGGCGGGTGGACACCGCCACTTGGGCCTTCTGCACCGACTCGGTCGCCTTGATCTGGTCGATCTGCTGCTCCATGCGGCGCACATTGGCCTTGGCCTTGGCGATATTGCTTTTCAGCGAGCGCTCGGAATTGAGGAAACCATCCAGCAGCCCCTGCTCGACTTCCAGCTGCGACTCCAACTCGGCCACGCGCTCAGCGCACTCGATCGCCAGGTTCTCGTCACCCTTCTCGCTGGCAGCGATGGCGTGGCTGCTGTAATTGTCGATATCCGCCTGCAGGGAATTGACCTTGTTCTCGGCCAGCTTGCGCTTGGCCATGATCCTGGTCAGGTTTTCGTCGCAGGCTTTCAGCTCGGACTTGGCATCGCGCAGTTCCTGGTCGAGGATGCGGATGGACTGGCTGTCGACGATCGCCTCGGTTCCCTCGTTCACCGCGCCCCGCAGAGCGGTCCAGATTTTTCTCAGGCTCATGCCACACCCTCCATCTCAAAATGCTCCGAGTACAGATCCAGGAAATCCCCCACATTGGCAAACAGGGTTTCGATCTCCTCGATTACCACTTCGTCCCTGCTCGCCACGGACAGGGCACCGAAGGCAACGTAATAGTTCTCGCCGCCGATGTTCTTGATCGCGATGGTGGTCAGGGGCACCAACTGGTGCGTCTGCAGTATCAGTTTGTTCAGTGCGGCCTCGTCCTCCACCTCGTCGACGGAAAACAGGATGGTCTCGACGACTATCTGCTTTTCGCCGACGTAGACGAAGGCATCGACCCCCTCATCGTTGGAGACACTGAGGCACTCTCCCTCTGCCTCAACCACCCAGTCCGGGTGCTGCTCGGCCAGTTGCCGCAGGTTTTCATTGTTCCAGGTCATTTCAACTCCCTTTCACGTGTGGAATATTGGTCACGAATATAGCAGTTAAATATTTATCGTCAATAGCACATCAAACATGTTTGTTGCATATAGACCACATCAGGCTATCATGGGTCACAACAGCAAGAGGGATACCATGGACCACAAACAAAGTCTGGAAAACCAGCGCGCACTGGCTCCCTACAAGCGGGCGATCGCCCGCTATGTGCGCGCCTCTATGGCCCTGAAGGGGGTGCGTTACAGCGATCTCGCCAGCGCCCTCGCCGACCGCGGCATCTCGGTAACGCCGGAAAACCTGCGCAGCAAGGTAAGCAAATGCATGTTTTCCGCCGACCTGCTGGCGGCCATCATCGATGTGCTCGGCGTCGAGGACAGCGCAATGCCCGATATTCTCAAAGAGGCGCGGGAACTGCAAAGCCCGGAGCGAAACAGCCGGTGATGGGGGTTATCCGGAGTAGAGGATTTCAGCCGGCGGTGTGAAAGAGGCCAAGGCCCACCGGCCGGCCGCAGAATCGCTCAATAGTGATACAACTTGATCACCGGTTCGCCGTTGTCGCACTCGCCGACCACTTCCGGCTCGGAGAGCTTGGCCCCGGCCTGGATCACCTTGTTGCTGGGATAGGAAACAAAGCAGGCAAAGTTGAAATTGACCGCCCAGTTGCACAACAGGCGACCGTCATCCTCCTCGTAGAAGCGCTGCTGGCAGAAACTCAGGGTCGGGCTCTGCCCGCCGCCCAGGTCGGGGCCGATAGTAATCGTCTGAGCACCGAGGGAGACAGGTACCAGCAGACCGACGGCGAGCAACCACTGCCACATAAGCGCACCCGAAGTTTCTCAGCACTAGCTCTCTCAAGCATAGCAGCTGTGGCGCAAGTCTCATCCACCGCCCCCAGCGCCTATGAGGGTTGTTCCGCGACCTCCCGGCCCTCTCCGAGCCCGCCCGCCTTGCTCCCGCCGCGCAGGAGCCGCAGCAGCCTCTCCACGCAGCCGTCCCTGTCCCGCCGCCAGTTCCGGTAGGGCAGCGGCACCACATGGATACCCGCCCGGTGCAGGGCGTGGTAGGTCTGCACGCCGAAATGCCCGACGAAGTCCCCGGGAAAGCCGATCAAGTCGATACCGGCCAGCCTGCCGTTCCACTCGCACACCACATCGATCTCCTGGCCGGCGATGGCAAAGCCGATCCAGGTATGGATACCGGCGCCGGCCAGGGATTCACTGACCTCATCGGCAAAGCGGCACAGGAACTCCCGCTGGGCACTGGAGCCGCTGGCGCCGTGATCGAATGACAGGTAGCGGCGCAACAGATTGTCCACCGGCAGTTCGCTTCCGTCGATGGAATGGAATACCAGCTGCCGCTCCTTGGCCCGGGTCACCGCCACATTGAACATATCCGGCCTGTTCAGGTAGGCGGCTGCGCGAATGGAACTGCTGTCGATGGACAGGGACAACAGCATCAGGTCGCGCTCCTCCCCCTGGAAACCGTAGGGTGTGGCCGCCCGCAGGGAGAAGGCGCGCAGCTCCCCGGGCGAGAAGGCTTTGCGAATCTCCGCATCGAGAAACTCCGCCTGCTCGCGATAGGGTGAAAGCACGCCCACCGAGGGTTTGACGGGTGAGGTGCTGTACTTCTCGATATGGCATCGCAACTCCTGCAGCACACAATCCCTTTCCACCGAGTTTCTTCCGCTGGGTGTCCTTTTTCCGTCGACGCGACGAAATTCCAGCGCCGAACCCTTTGAAGCCCCGGGTCTCGCCTGCATCACTTTCAGGCGCCCGTCGTAAAAATGTTGGTTGCTGAAGGCGATAAGCTCGGGGCGGCTGCGGTAGTGCTCGTCCAGCAGCGTCACCGCGCTCTGGCTGCCGATGACATCGGACACCAGGTCCAGCAGCGACTGGTCCCTGTAGCTGTAACTGGACGGCGTTTCCCCCTCCAGGCCGCAGTCCCGCCACAGCGCCTCCTGCCGTTTCGCCGACAGAAAGGAGACATGCCTGAGCTGCTTGCCGTCCCCGACCACAACCGCACGCCGGGCCCGGTAAAGTGCGGGAAGCGCGCTGGCGATATCGCACTGGGTGGACTCGTCGAAAATCACCAGGTCGAACATCGAGCGGTAGAACGGCAGCACCCGATTGACCTCGTCCAGGCCCACCAGCCAGATGGGATAGGCCTGCAGGATTACATCGAAATCCGTTTCCCCGAAGCGCTCCACCTGCCGCTTCGACGTCCTCGCCCGCAGGGCCTGGTTGAAGCGCGACAGGTTGCCTCTCTCCCGGTCCAGCAGCCCGGCGAGGCGCTCCAGGCGATAGGCATTGAGATAGCTGGCAGCCTGCGTCTCAAAGCGTTTGCGCAGGTCACCGATGGAATCCTGGAAGCCCCACAGGGTTTCCGTGCGCAGCAGCGGGCGATAGAGCGCGACCAGAATGCCCGCCAGCCAGCCGGGCATGCGATCCCCGCCCAGTCGCCGCGCGGCCCGCAGGGCGCGGTCGAAGCGCCGCTCCGCACTGCGGAGCCGGCGGCGGCTGGCCCGGAGTTGCGCGCGGAGCCCGCGCGCCGGTTCCGGCGGCTGTTCCACACCCTCCTTCAGCAGCCCGTCCAGGTGCGCCTTCAGGCTCGAAAGGAAGCCCCGCTCCCCGGCGTGCACATAGCCAGCTCCCAGGCCGTAATCGGTTTTGAGTTTGCCGCCGACCACGTCGATCGCCTGCGGAGTCCTGGAAACGACCAGCACCGACTCCCCCTGCAGCATCCTGTCGATGGCCATGGCGGCGATGGTAAAACTCTTGCCGGTCCCGGGTGGCCCGGAAACCAGGCTGAGTGGAAAGCGGGCGGCATTGCGCAGCGCCCTGACCTGCGCCTCGCTCAAAAGCCCCGGCAGCATTTCCGGAGCGCTGGTGCCACCTCGCGCAGCGCCAGCCGGGACTCCCAGCACTGCGCCGAGCGGATCGGAATAGGTATCCGCCTCCGCCAATTGCGCCAGTTCGTGCAGTACGCCGCGAACGCTTTTCGAGCGATCCGCCAATAGCAGGCAGCAGGCGGTGGTGAGCCGAGGACTGCTCCCTTTCGCCCTTTTGGAAACGGCGTCGGCTCCCTGCAACCGCGGCCAGCGCCCCAACTCCTCTATCTCCTGCAGGAGCGTATTTTTCTGCAGCCAGCGCCCCATGGCGCCAATCTGTCCGGAATCCAGCGGCCACTGCGGCACCGGGAAGCCGTCCACCGCCGCGGAATCCACATCCGGCTTCAACAGCAATCTCAACAGGGGCAGGTTCGCGCGCACATCGGAGGCGTCCGCCTCGAGGAAAAGATCCTCGTCCCGGTAGAGATTTGCGGGGGCGTATAGCAGGGGGGCACAGAGTTTGCGCCGGCCGGAAAAGCCCCCGGCGGCAGTCCCGGTGACGATAAAGCAGCCGTACACCAAGCGCTTCTCCCGGCGATAGCTGTCCGCCTGTTCCAACAGGCCCTCGGCGACTTCGCCGACAAGGGGAATTCGGGGCAGCTGGCCGCTGGCCAGGGCGTCTTCGCCCTCGATAAAGAGACGCCGGTTCCCGGGGATTTTTCCGATATTGGAAATCGAAAGATCGTAGCTGTCGGCGCGATAACAGCGCCGGAAGTACTCGATTAATTTGCGGGGGCTCTGCTGCATGCTGGCAATCGGTCGACTAACTGGAGCCCCGGCAGTGTAAACAGAATAAACCGATCGGGACAGCGGCTAGGAGCCCGCCGCCAGCGCCTCGAAGCGGCTCACCTCCGCCAGGCTTGGCTGCAGGCCGTACTTTTGCACTATGGCCATAAAGCGCTGTACGTAGATCCGTGAAACCGGCGCATAGGGCGGCATCCACTCATCGGGACCGCGGTCACCCTTGCTCTGGTTGTGGCCGTCGTCCACCAGCCACAGGTTGTCCGGGTCCTCGGCAAACCTCCGCTTCTGTTCACGGCTCCAGTGGGCGCCGCCGCGCTCGTGGGCCCATTTCAGCGGCACTATATGCTCCACATCCAGGTCCAACGCCTTGCTGTAGAAATTGCCGGTGTAGGGGTCTAGCCACAGGCCGGTGGCCACCTTGCAGTTGTCGGCGCGGGTATAGGTGACCGGCGCCAGGGAGTAGCGAATCAGCAGCTCGTGGCGGGTGTCCTGGCAATCGCCGTCGAAGTCCGACCAGCGCGGCAACCACTCGGATCTCTCGTAGGAAGTCGCCGCTGCCGGAACAGCGGCGAGGAGGGACAAAAGAACAACAAAATGGTGAGGAATTGATCGAATACGCATACGACTACTACCAATCAAAGATTGGCACAATCGTACACAAATTCGATTTACCGGAATATCGATCAATTCACTGAAGACTGCATCCCGAAGGGCAAGGCTCGTCTAGCCGAACGGCCAGGATATTGGTTTTACGGGGGCGTGCCTGCCACAATACCGCTTTGACCATATCTCACCGGCCACCGATTTACCCATGCTTGAGACAAATGCACCCTGCCCCTGCAGCTCCGGAAAATCCTTCGGCAGTTGCTGCGATCTCTACCTTTCCGGCCGGGCCTATCCCAATACCGCCGAGGCCCTGATGCGCAGCCGTTTCAGCGCCTTCGCCACCGGCAACCTGCCCTACCTGCGCAAGAGCTGGCACCCGGATACCTGCCCAGAACTGGATGCGGATGACCTGCAGACACAGTGGACGCGGCTGGAAGTGATCCGGAGCAAGCAGGGGCTGAAGAAATCGGTGGTGGAGTTCAGGGCCTGGTATTTCGACAACGATATAGAGCACTCGATGCACGAGGTATCGCTGTTCAAGCTGCACAGGAAGCGCTGGGTCTATGTGGAACCATTGCCGGGCTGGCCGTAAACGCCGCGCAAGTGCCGACCGCCGCAGTATCTCTGGGGAGCAGCCAAGGCAGCCGGTGACCTGCGCTTCGGGTCATTCAGACACGCGGCTACTGCCCTGTAGGGACGCGCACAGGGAAACCAGCAGATCCTCCGCGGTGGCGCCCTCCCCCAACCCGAAGTCTCCGCGGAGTTTTTCCAGCATCTGCGCCACTTCTCGCGGCGGACTCTCCTCACCCAATGCGTTGATCAGTGGCGCGACACCGATATCTCCGGCGCAATGCAGCATCGCCGCCACGGCGTCGCGCAGCTGTGGATTGTCCTCTACCGGGCCGAGCTGCGCCTGCAACTGGTCGGCCAGCTCCCGCTCCAGGGCGCCGCTGTCGCGGCCGGCGCGCAACAGTTCCGCCAGCAGGGGGCCGACGGACTGGGCCAGTTCGCCAAACCCCGGCGGCAAGGCGGCAGCGGCATCCGGTTCCCCGGGCTCGTCCGTATTACTTTCCAACAACGCACCGCGCAGGTCGGCGCCGGTAAAATCCGCCCCGGAAGTGTCGGTGCCATTGAAGTCCGCACCGCGCAGGTCGGCATAGGAAAAATCCGCCCCCGCCAGCCGCGCGTCGCGCAGGTCCGCGCCCCGCAGGCAGGCGCCGCTCGCGTCCACATCGGTAAAAACCGTTTCGCGCAGATCGCAGCGCGACAGGTCGCTGTCCACCAGGGAGGCGCCGGCAAACGACGCACCGCGAAAGCTGCAGCCGCTTGCGGTGCTGTTTTCCAGCGCCGCGCCGGTGAAATCGGCTTTACTGAAGTTGACGGATTCAAAAGAGCACAGCCGCAGTGCGGCTCCGCGCCAGCGGCTCATCGTGGCATCGGTATCCGCCAGGGCAGAGTGCCGCCAGCGAGCGCGGCTGAAATCCGCATCCCGCAGGTTGCAACCGCGGATTTGCAGGCCGTCCGCCTGCAGGGATTGCAACTGTGCCCCCCCCAGGTCGCCATCCTGAAACTGCAGGTCCCGGGCACAGGTGCCCTCCCGCCAATACTCCGTAAGTTTTTTCAGCATTGCCGCTCCAGTGACAGTGGTTGCCTCTACAGGCATCCGGGCATCCGGGTTTCCGCCTTCACTTTTACTCAGAAATCCCCTTTCAGCATCCAGTCCGGCAGGTAGTCACTCTCCACTTCCAGCGTCATACCGCGATCCAGCGCGCGCGCACAAAGGCCTATGTGGGTCAGGGGCAGGACGGCTTCCGCCAGGTGGTTTTCGCCTTTGCGGCCATAGAGCTGGGCGTAGCCCTCGAGCGCCTCCGCCACCAGTTCACTGAAGCCATCGGATTTTTTTTCATAGACCGCACGGGCCATGCGCGCCAGCGGCAGGCCGACTTTTTTACCCCACTCGGGGAACATGCTGGCATTCTGCGCCTGCTTTACCGCCTCTTCATAGACAGCGGCGGTATCTGCACTTCCGTTGTGTTCCGCCATCAGCGCGCAGGCGATGGCGATGTGGTACTGGTCGTAACTGCCTTCAAAATCAATGGGGTTGTAACCGGCCAGGCTGTCGGCGGCGTCGGTATCGCGCAGCGCCATGGCCGCACCATAGGCCGAAAGCCAGCGCGGTGCGGTATTGAATTCACTGGTACCTCCTGCTACGGAAATACTCTGGCCGGCGGCATCGAAAGTGACGGTTTCATCGGGAGTGGCGGAGCCCCGGCGGAAAAGTCCCACACCGTATTCGCAGGCAAGTCGCAGGGCTTCCAGCTGCGTTGCCTGGGGCTTGTTGAGGAAAAAGCGAAACCCCAAAAGACGCAGGCTTTCTGTAAAAAATACACCGAGGTTTTTCGGATCTTTACCTATATAGCCGGGAGCCTGCGCCACTTCTTCTGCAACAAATTCCAGTTCCCCATCGGCATCGGGAAATTTCAACTGGTGGGCCTTGACCTTTATCATTTTTGGCTCCTGTCACTTACAGAATATATTCGCGGGTTTTGATACTACCCAGGTTGCCTTCATTCGTCACTTTCTGCGAAACCTCCAGATAGCGGATTTCATTGTTGCGAATGGCCTGAATCAACTGGCGACGCAAGTCCGCCGGCATATTGTGTACGCTTCGCGGATCATTCAGCACGTCGAGCAGGTAATCCGAGCGCCCCTGTTGCAACCGCTCACCGGCCACCTGCCGGGTGGAGGTGTTGGTGGCGGAACCGCCCTTGGCCTCGGCGATAATAAATCGCGGCGGCGGACTGGCATTGCGATAGACGGCATCCAGCTGGCCGGCCCCCTCGCCCTGGAAGGCTTTCCTGGCACTGGGGAAGGCGCGCCCGATGAATTCGTCCGCAGCCAGCTCCCCCAGCGCCTCCGAGCCCTTGTTGCGCTGGCCCTGGGAAATATTCTGGTCCAGGCGTTGGCGCAGCGCATCGCCGGCCAGTTCTGCGCGAAGTTCGGATAACCGCTCGTTCTGCTTCGCTGTCCGCTGGTTGTGGGTCTTCTGTTCCAGTTGGCGGATTTCCGCCTCGATCCTGCGGCGCTGGCTGTTGGACAGGGGGGTTGCCAGGGGTTCCACCTCACCCAGGTCTGCCCCCACCCTCTTGTTCAGGTCCACTGCCTCGCTCTTGTTGCGCAGTTCCCTGATACGCTCGTTGTCCGCCTCACTGCGGCGGGACCTGGGGGTATCGCGCAGCCGCTCCAGCTCCGCGGCTTCCGACCTGGTGAGCCCGCTGCGCTTCACTTCAGCGTCCAGGGTCGGGGTTCTGTCCACACGGCCGGCGGCCACTTCCAGATAGCCGTCGCGGTTGGTGAGCTGCACCCGGGATTCCTTCGGCGACTTGCGCCGCACGACACCGTTGGAGTCAATCACATAGTCGTCGGCGAGTGCGTCCGGCAGCGGCGGCACCGGCTCGCCCAGGTGCTCCTCCACCCGATCGAAGGCGGCTTCATTGTCGATGCGGGCCTGTTCCCGGGCGGCGATGACTTCCGGATCAAAATCCTCCTCCGCCAGGGCGCGGCGCACCGTACTCGGATAGGAATCGGCGACGGCGCGAATCTGCTCTGCCATCTCCGCTACGCGGGAGGGGATTTCCGGCTCCGGAATTTCACCGTTCCTGATCTTGACTTCCAGGGCCTCCACTTGCCGCGCCAGTTTGTGCAGCCGCGGCCTGGTGGGTCCGCCTTTCGGCATCTGCCGCGCCAGCATGCGCAGCGTGGTGGACATCCGCGAGCAACCCGAACACATGGCGATAATCACATCGCCGTTCTCGGCGCGCTTGGCCGCCACCGTGTGCTCGCTGCCGCCGAGGTCTATGCGGCGCGAGGCACCGGGCGCGACCAGATCCGCATCGGGATTGCGGGGCTGGCTGAGGTTCTCGTCCGCTTCCAGGCGAACCCTGCCGCTGTCGCCATCGCCCGCGCTGCTGCGCGGCGGGCCACTGCCCGATTCCACCCGGGCCGCGCCGGCGTCCCCGTCGCTGCGCGTGCGCTGGCCCCCGGTGTCCGCACTTCTGGGGGGCGCAGCCGTATCCGCGAGTCGTGCGGGCCCCGGCGCCTCGCCGCCCGGGGCCGGCCGGCCGCGCCCGGCGAACCAGTTCTCCACCGTGTCGAAGCCACCCTGCACCCGCTGGCTGAGCCGGTTGCTGTCGGAGATCTCCAGGCGCGAGAAGGCCGCATCGCGCATTTCGCCGAGGCGCCGGCCCGCCCCCTGCAGCCGCTCGCGCGTGCGGCTGAGACGACCGCCGCCGCTGCCAGCGGTTGGAGTGGAAGCCGGGTCGCCGCCCTGCGGGCGGGGCGCCGCCGCATCCGGCCCGGTGCGGATGCGCGGTGTGCTGCCG